>NZ_CAKVGN010000014.1 GCF_934747485.1 uncultured Brachyspira sp.
ATTTAGCTATTTATATTATAAGGAATACCTACTTTATTTTAACTAAAAAACGTGCAATATCTATGGCTCCTAAACACTATTATAATTATAATCTACTTGATATTTTTTACTATTAAATGTAATATATCTATAAAGAAATATTTTTTTATGAACACATTAAAAAATATTAAATACTATTTTGAAGGAGTTATTTATATGGCTGTAAAATCTCTTGAAGAAGTTTTATTTTCTATTTTTCAAGGGGAATCTAATGCTGCTAATAAATATTCTCAATTTTCTAAGGCATCTAAAAATCCGGCTGTTCAAAAAGTATTTTCAACTACAGCATTAGCAGAAAGAATACATGCTGAAAAAATGAGAAAGTTAGCATTAAGAAGTTCCTTAGATATGACTAAGTTTGTTTCTCAATTACTTGATGTTGAAATTGCAGATGACAAAAGCAATTTAGAAGTAGCTATTAAAGGTGAAGTATATGAATCTACTATTTTATACCCGCAATTAGCTGAGGTTATGATAGAGCAGCAAAATAAATTAGTAAGCTCTACTGTTACTTCACTCGGTAAAGTTGAGGTAGAACATGCTAAATTATTCGAGTTAATTAAAGATAAATTCTTAAATACAAACACAGATATCTCTTTATATTTATGTCCTAACTGCGGAAATATCTATCTTGAGAAATTCCCAGAAACATGTGAAACTTGCGGAGGTTCATCTAAGATGTTCCAAAAATATTAATATAAAGATTATATTTAGGGGAGCTTGAAAAGGCTGAGAGTAAGTTTATATAACTTAGACCCTTATAACCTGTTGGATAATGCCAGTGTAGGGAAATAATTTTGTATGAAAAATGCGAGATCAATTTTCTTAAATTGGTCTCGTTTTTTTATTTTTATAATTTTTATGCACTCATTATTTTTCATTAAGGTTTCTATAAAAAATTATTAATTTATTTAAAGGAAATTTTTATGAATAATGTTTCAAAAACTATTTTACAAAACAATGATTTATCTAATGTTAAATACAAGAGAGCATCATATTTAAAATTTATTATTTTTAGTTCTATAGGTGTTTTTATGTTTTTTATAAGCATAAATATTAATGGTGTAAAATCAATACCTATAGACCATTTAGTTAGTTTTATAAGAAAGATTCCATTTGTTGAACCATATTACGGAATAATAATTACAATGCTTGGAGGAGTGTATCCATTTATAAGTAAGACTTGGAATAAAAATAAAACAGAAATAGTATTTTCATTTATTAAACTTTTAGCAATACCTTTTGTTATAATGGCTTATTTCAAATTAGGACCTGCTGATTTTCACAAACCAAATATGCTTCCTTTTTCTTATAGATTATTAACACAGGTTGCAATTCTTATACCAATAGGTGCTTTATGTTTATCATTTCTTATTGACTATGGGCTTATGGCTTTTGTAGGAATATTTATGCGTTATATAATGCGTCCTATTTGGAAAACTCCAGGTATGTCATCAATAGACGCTTTAGCTTCTTTTATAGGAAGTTATTCTGTTGGGCTTCTCATCACTAATAAAGTTTATAAAGAAGGATTTTATTCTACTAAAGAAGCATGCATAATAGCTACAGGATTTTCTACAGTATCAACTACATTTATGGTTGTTGTGGCGAAAACTCTGGGGGTTATAGATAAATGGAATATATATTTTTGGGGAACTTTAGCTATCACATTTATAGTTACAGCAATTACAGTGAGACTTTATCCTTTAAGAAATAAATCTAATAAAGGCTATTTAAATAGAGATGTAATTGAAGAACCAAAATTTACAGGAGGAAACATTTTTAAAAAGGCATTAGATGAAGGCGTAAAAGCAGCAGACAAACAAGATAATTTTTTAAACGGCATATTAAAAAATCTTAAAGAAGGTTTATTAATATCAATATCTGTAATGCCTAATTTTATGGCTATAACATTTATAGGTTTGCTAATAGTTAATTATACACCTTTATTTGATTTTATTAGTTATATATTTTTACCTTTTACAAAATTATTAGGATTAGGAGAAGAGGCTTATACGGTTGCTAAGGCTTGCTCTATAACAATAGTGGAGATGTTTTCTTCTTCAAGTATTATTATGGATTCAAGTCAATTAGCTAAAAGTGTAATAGCTATAGTATGTGTTTCAGAAATACTTTATTTTGCAGCACCAATTCCTTGTATGCTTGCTACTGACATTCCAATAAGGATAAGAGATATTATAATTATATGGATAGAGAGGATAATATTTTCTTTGATATTGGCAGTGCCTTTTGCATATTTATTTTTGATATAGCCGCGAGCTTAGTGAAAAATAATAAGAAAAATTTGTAGTATATACTAAAACAAATATATTTTGATATTTTTTTAGATGTATTATCAACTTTTTTGACGCACTCGCTGTGCGGACTTCGTCAAAAAGTTGCAAAAAACGCAAGTGCTATAATCTTGTATTATTTAATATGTATTACATGTGTGGTAATACATAAAATTTAGGTTAAAAATAAAGTCTTTTTGGTTCTTTGTGTCAACAAAAGAAATGGGGGTGAGGTGACTAGTGCCCTCAAATAATATAGATTTTTGTAAATTTAAAAAATTATTATTAAAAACATTTATTATAAAAATTAAGGAGTAATAAAATGAATACATTACAAAACGAAATAAGCAAAGCAATCACAGATATGAAAGCTAAATGCCCATTAGTGCATAACATTACTAATTATGTTGTTATGCAAATTACTGCTAATGCATTGCTTGCGGCGGGAGCTTCTCCTGTGATGACATTTGAAAAAGAAGAGTTTGAGGATATGCTTTCTATTGCTTCATCGCTTGTTATTAATATTGGAACTTTAACAAAAACTTCTATTGAGGCTATGCATAGTGCCTGCGAGATAGCTAATAAAAAAAATGTGCCTTTTGTACTTGACCCTGTGGGAACGGGTGCTACAAAATTAAGAACTAAAACTGCTATTGATTTGATTAAAAATTATAGTCCTAAAGTTGTACGTGGAAATGCTTCTGAAATAATGGTGCTTGCTGGAGAGAGTATAAAAACTAAAGGGGTTGACAGCAGTGCTAATGTTAATATGGCATTAGAATCTGGAAAATATTTAGCTAAAGAATATAACACTGTTGTAAGCATAAGCGGAGAGACTGATATTATTACAGACGGAGATAAAGTTTTGTATGTGAGAGGAGGTTCTAATTTGATGCCTTTAAATACTGGTATGGGATGCACTTCAACTGCTATCACTGGTGCTATGCTTGCGGTGTCTGAGCCTTTAATTGCAGCAGCTTCAGCTATGTGCATAATGGCTTCGGCTGGAGAAAAAGCTTCAAAAAAAGCTGATGCTCCTGCAAGTTTTGCGGTTGCTTTTATTGATGAGCTTTATAAACTTGATATAGATGATGCATCTAAAAGAGTGAGTTTATAATTTTTTAATACAATTATAATTTTATATTTAAATAAAAAATTGTTTGAAAATGATATTAATATAGTATAATATATTAGTATCATTTTTATTTTGGGGTGGATATGATAAAAAAAATAGCTTTTATATTTTTTGTTTTGATATTAACAGTATCTTGCAAAAAAATAAATTTGCTGCCACCGTCATATATACCGCCTCCGACAGCATTTCCAAATATTAGTGAAGAAGTGCCAGACTACCCAACACCTACCCCAATCCCACCCCCTCCAGAAATAACAGAAGATATTCACATTGAAATAAAACCTGAAATAGTTCAAAATGGAACAGTATTTGGAGGATATGGAAGAAGATTCAAATATAAAAACGAATGGTATGTTTTAGCTACTAATGAATATGAATACAAGCCTGAAACAAAAACTCTTAACCCTACAGGAAAAGGAGCTTTATTAAAAATAGGCAGTGATGGAACTACAATAACAAAAATACATAGCCTTTCGTTAGATGAAGATGTAGAAGAGTTTGAATATTGGACAAATTTAAATTCAAAAAAGTTGATAATAGAAGAAAATAAACTCAGCATACCATCAAAATCTAAACAAAGAGTAGAATGTTTTGACACTTATCCTCGCAGATTAGAGGTTGGTAATTTTTATTATAATAATCTTTTTATATTTGGCTGTTATCGTCAATTATTTATTTATACTCAAAACAGAGAATCTTCTGATTTAATAAATTGGTTAGACTCTGCAAATGAAATAGAAAAAACAGTTTATGATATTCCACTCCCTGATGATTTTGATTTATCTATACAAGGAGTATATGGTATGGATACTTTAGAATTTTCTGCTTTATTTTATATAAAAGGTAAGTTATTTATTGTGGGACAAAAGTCTTTCTCAGATGATAATATTAATGGCTATAGGGCTCCAGAAGCAGGCCCATATACTGATGATTCAAATGAATATTATGTAGTAGATATAACAAGAGATGTTTCTGATAATGATAATTGGGAAAAACATGAAATTCCTTTTCCTCAAAAAAGACAGCAATTTAAAATATTGTATGATAAAAATAAATTAGATAAAATATATGTATACGGCGGAATATCAGTAAATTATGAATATAAATATGGAGATGGACATAATTTCAAAGCTTGGCTATCTAGTACTAATGCTTTTTATAGTGAAAAAGATGGAATATGGTCTACAGAAGATGGAATAAATTGGAAAGAAGAAAAAAACATAGATATAAGCAAACTCGATAATTATTATTATAATAATAATAAAAATAAAATTGATATAGTTGGAAATTATGAATTTGAAGATGGTACACCTTTAGAGCCTTCTTATACTGAATTAAATGGAAAATATTACAGAACTTTTAACAGCACTTATCCTATTCCTCCGATTAAAGAAATTATGGAAACGGTTGACAGGTTTGAAACTAATTTCACCGTTACAGAAGAGCATATTAAAAAGTCTGGCTATTATCAATTACAAGTCTCTTCAGTGCCCCCTGATAAAGCAGAGGAATCCGACTGGGTTAATGTTGTGCCAAATAATGAAATAACTTATATTATAGGCTGGGAAAGCGGCGGAGCTGATTTATTTACTTTCAATGACAAAATAGTTCGCTTGGCTGATTATGACAGGAAATTTCAACTTGATACTCAATATGAAACGGCTTTGGCTCTTGCCGAGAAATATTATAATTTACTTTTAACATCACCAATATCAGAGTTTAAAAAATATAATTATTATTTTCTATATTATAAAGCTATGGCTGATATGATAAAAATGATTAAAGATAAAGGTAATGATTATTTCCGACCTGAAGAGGCTGTTACGCATTACACTTTTGAGCTTTAGATTATGGACTTATTAATGAAAAGATTATTATTTGTATTTTTATTAGCTGTTTTTAATTCGTTTAATTTATTCTCTCAAGTTTTCCCGCCAATAATACCTAATATTGATTATGGAACTTTTATTAATGCATATGTAGAATCAACTGGAAGATATAATAATATTCCTAAAGAAACTTTAAATGTTTTAATTGAAAGCAAACAGATGAATAAACTTTTTGATGACGGCATAAAAACATTTACATTCGGAGAACTTATGACAATAATCCAAAATCCAGAAAGAGTTCTTGACACTACCACAAATGAATCTGTAATATTATTAGTCGGCACTACAATAGGTTTTTTGGAATTAGCTAATATGCAGCAAGATACAGCAACTGCAGTTATTAATGCTTTAAAAAAGAAAACAGCTTTTAATGCAGCCTCTGGAAATAATACAGGGCTTCTAATCCCTATGCACACACCTATAGGAAGTTTTGGAATTAATTTATATAGTGATGTTCCTTTATCTTCTTCAGACAAAATAAAAAACTCTACAAAAAATGATTATGAATCATTATCCGACTCTTTAGAGCTTCTTCCAATTCCTCATATTAATGCCTATTTGCAAGTTAATCTTGGACCTGTACCTTTAGCTTTAACTATTAGGGGCGGGATTTCTTTAGGCTTTAAAGATGTTTACGGGGTAATTGTTAATGATGTTGAAATAGAATCTTTAGGGTATAATGTAGGAGCTTCTTTAAAGGCTTATCTTTTTAGAACTAAATATTTCTTTGGCGATTTAAGAATGGATTTTAATTATGATGAAGGTCATTTAAAAATGTCTACAGACAATAGAAATGTATATGTTCCTCTTTATTTGGGCTATAATGGCGGAACAGACACTGGAGTTGTATTTAATGGAAATGCATTTTTAGAAACCAAATGGAAAACTTTTGCTTTAAGCCCAAAAATAGTATTTGGTTTTAAGATGAGAGATAAGGTTCCTGTTATACAATATTTATATGCTTATTTTTCTGTTGGGGCTGATATTATATTTGGAAGCTTAAACTCAAGAGTGGGCGTTAATGGCATAGGAAGTTATGCTAATATTGTTGGACATGAAATAACGGTTAATGATTTATATATGCCTAATTCTGAAGATAAAATGTCTTATAAGCTTTATGACATGAGAGTAGGTTTTCATTTTGATATATTTTATCAAGCTTTTTCTATAGAGTATGGTATATTTACGAAACAGCTTGCTATTTCATTTATACCGCTTAATATAAGATTTTAAATATTTAAGGGGTTAATATGAGTTATAAAATATTTTTGTTTGTTTTAATTCCTTTTGTTTTAGTAGCCTGTTTCATACCAGAGAGAAGAATATATTTTCCTTGGGATAAACCTAAAAATATTGAAAGCGAATGCAATTATAATTTTGTTTTAAGCACAAATATGAGTATTATTCAAACTGAAAGAGGATATTTGCTTAACACAGATAGAGAAATATATTATAAAGTTGGAGCAAAAAAGGCATATAATATAAAAGATTATACATATGTAATGAATGAAATGATTAGCTTTATGAGCAACAATAAAAATGCTGTATTAATAGTAGAAGGTCATGCAGATGAAATAAGCAAAGAAAAATTAGATTTAAATATAAGGCTTTCTCTACAAAGGGCAAGCGTTATAAGAGATGTTATAGTTTCTTTTGGTATATCTCATGAAAGGGTAAAGATTTATCCGTATAGTTATTTTGCTCCTAAATACACTACTAATACTTCTAAAAATAGAAGAGTTGATTTTGTGGCATTAAAATGTGCAAATCAATTAAGCAATTATAATTATTATTACAGCAATTATTATAGTAATTATTATTATTTTAGTTCTGCAAATTATAAAAATTAAGTATATTATATTTTGAATCTTCAATATAATTTGAAATACTATTTAGTTTAAAATCAATAATTTTTATAGTATTGACCGTTATTAAATATTATTATAATTAATATAAAAAATTAATTTAAATTTTTATTATATATTTGATATATTTCAATAAAAAACATTTGTTGTTTCATTATAATCTTTATATATATTTTACATTGGTTTTAATATTGATAATATTATTTATAAACATAAAATATGTTGTTTTTTAAACAAAATTTAAATTTATTTTATTTTTTTGTTTAAAAAAACACAAAAAAATATAATTTTTATTGTATTTTAAACATTTTTATATATACTATATTTATATAGAAGAGAGGTCGTATGTCAAAGTCATTTAAAAAAGATGAAATTTTAAAGATGTTAGAAGTAAAAAATTATTTATCAGTAAAAGATATTGCAGCAACTTTTAACATAAGCGATATGACAGTTAGAAGATATCTTGCTAAAATGGATATGGAAAAGAAATTAATAAAAACTCATGGTGGAGCTATTAGAATAGAATTATATAAGGAAAGTCCATATTCTTTAAGAAAAGAGGTTAATTTAGAAAAAAAACTTTTAATAGCTGAAGAGGCAATAAAAGATGTACAAGATAATCAAACCTTAATAATAGATTCAGGAAGCACATGTTATGAATTTTCAAAACTTTTATTAAGCAAGAAAAATTTAAGAATAATAACAAATGATATAAAGATAGCAAATATGCTTTTTACTCATCATGAAGTTTATATATTGGGCGGTCTTATATCAAAAGAATATTGCAGTACATCTTTTAATTTACAAGATGAATTTATAAATTCCATAAATGTGGATCTTTTAATAATGGGTATATCAGCTGTTTCCAATGATGGCATGTTAAGTTCCCCTTATTTTGATAGAAGCAATATAAAAAGGAAATTTATATCTAGAGCACATCATAGAATACTTTTAGTAGACAGCAGTAAATTTATGAAAAGTGGCTTTGCTGAAATTTGTACTTTAAGAGAATTTGATTGTGTATATACAGATGAGGATATAGATAAGTCTTTGTATAAAAACCTTTTAAAACAAGGTATAAAAATAAAAATATGTAAAAAGGATAAAGAAAATGAATTTTAAAGTTAATTTACCAAATGTAGTTGAATATGGAGTTAATTCTATAGAAAAAGCAGTTAATTATGTAAAAGCTCAATCAAAAGTAGCATTAATTTCCACTTCAAATTTATCGTTATATATAGAAAAGTTACAAAGTATTTTAAATACATGTTCTTTTTATATAGTAAGTGATATTAAGGCGGAGCCTAGTGATAAAGATGTTTTGAAATGGCATAATGAGCTTATGTCATTTAATCCTGATATTATAATAGGACTTGGCGGCGGCAGTGTATTAGATTTAGCTAAAATATTATCTTTAACATTAGCAGATAATTCTATTATGAAAGATTTTTGGAATAATGCTCCTAAGGCTGTAAAAAAGATACCTAATATTTTAATACCAACATCAGCTGGTACTGGTGCAGAAGCTACACCAAATGCTATATTTGCTAATACAGAGAAAGAGATAAAAATAGGTATAGTTAATCCATTATTATTAGCAGATAAAGTTATATTAGATCCTGCAATAACATATAATTTACCTGCCAATATAACTGCAACAACAGGTATTGATGCTTTATGTCATGCTGTAGAATGTTTTATATCTAATAAAGCTAATCATTTGAGCGATGATTTATCTTTATGCAGTATCAAGATGATATTTGAATCTTTGCCTATTGTTTATAAAGAGCCTCATAATGAATATCATAGAAGCCAAATGTTGCTTGCTTCATTTTATGCTGGAATTTGTATAGCTGCTTCTGGTACTAATATTGTGCATGCTTTATCATATCCTTTGGGCGGAAAATATCATATAGCACATGGTTTAGCAAATGCAATAATACTAAATGAAGGCATGAAATATAATGAAGATGTTTGTGTAGAAAAATTTGCAGCAATAGCTAAATATACAAATATGGTTCTATCTAATGCATCTTCTAAGGAAGCATCTAAAGTATTTTTAAATAATTTATCCAAACTTTTAGAAGAAATAAACATTCCAAAAAGTTTATTAGATTTGAATATTCCAAAAGAAGATATAGATTCTCTTACAGAATCTGCTTTTGAGGTTCAGAGACTTTTGCAGAATAATCCAAAAACAGTTAGTAAAGAAGATATAAAAAATATATATAAAAAATTATTTTAATATAAGGAGCATTTTATGTCTATACAAACTTATGTAGCCAATATAACACCTTTTAATGAAGATGAATCATTAAATATTGAGGCGTATGAAAAACTTGTTATGAGGCAATTAAAATACGGAAACAGTATTTTTTGCAACGGCACCAATGGAGAATTTTTTTCTTTAACTAAAGAAGAAAAACTTAAAGTTGTATCTATAGCAGCTAAAGCAGTAAACAATTTTAATAACATTATTACTAATATAGGATGCATATCTACATACGAAACTATAGATTTAGGTATGGAAGTAAAGAAATTAGGTGTTGAAAAAGTTGCTGTAATTAGCCCTTGGTTAGTAAAATGTTCACAAGATGTAATATTTGAACATTATAAAAGAATAGCTAATGCTTTAGAAATGCCTGTGTATATATATAATATACCTAATTTAACTGGCAATAGCATAGAAATAGACACAATAGAAAAGCTTATAAATGAAACAAAATATATAGTTGGTATGAAAGATAGCAGCGGAGATAATAACTTTTTCTCTTCATGTGTAAAACTAGCTAATAAATATAATCATTTTACAGTTTATGCGGGTACGGATTCATTTATTTATGAAGGACTTAATTCTGGTGCTAAGGGATGTGTATCTGGTCTTTGCAATTTAGTTCCTAATTTAGTAAAAGAAGTAAGAGAAAATTTTGTTAATAATAATTTAGAAAAAGCAAGCGAGGCTCAAAATAAAATAATAGCTTTGAGAAATGATATAGTAGCAGCTGGAAATTTACCTAATATAGTAAAAACTTTAATGTTTATTATGAATCCTAAAATAGGAAAATTAAGATTGCCTAAAACTTTGGAAGGCGAAGAGATTTATAGTAAATTAAAATCTATAATAGATAAACATAATTTAGAATTAAAAATTTAAATAAAGGGTGCAACAATGAAAAATAATTTTTTTTCTAAGATAGAAGAATATTTAATAGCCATTGGAATTATAATAATGGTTGTAATGGAAAGTCTTAATGTTGTTTTTAACAAAATCTTTCCAGCCAATACAGGTCTACTAGAAGAAGTAGCTATATTTTCATATATATGGGTTTGTTTTTTATGTGCAAGTTTTTGTACAAAAAAATGTGCAAATATAATCGTAGATGTTTTTACTTCAAAATATAATAAAAACATAAGGTATTCATTAAATATATTGGAATATTTGTCAGATGCTTTGTTGAGTATTATGTTTATTTATGGGAGTGTATTATTCATAATGCAAACAAAAATAAGCGGTAAAACTGGTATGACAGGTGTTCCTCTTTGGATAATATATTTGGCTCCACTTATTGGATTTTCATTAAATTTAGTAAGAGATATTCAGCAATTAATTTCTGTGTTAAAAAATAAAAAATAAAGAATAAAAAAAGAATAATGGAGATATATTTATGATAGGTTTTATATTTATTGTGTTTTTTATAATTTTATTAGGTTTTGGCTTTTCAATGGTATTAACTTACCAATTTGCTTTTGTATTGCCAATGATATTTAATAATGGAGCTTATAATATTTCAGATATAGTTAGTTGGCTTGTTAATGCAGCGGGTAAGACTACTTATGTTGCCATAGCATTATTTGTTGTATCTGGAAATATGATGTCAAAAGGTAAACTTACAGATAAGATTTTTGAATTTTTTCAATATTTTTTGGGAGGGTTTAAATCCTGTATACCTGTAGTTGCTGTGCTTACAGCTATATTTTACGGAATGATATCTGGATCTGGTGTGGCAGTTGTTGCTGCTGTTGGTTCTATGGTATTTCCTGTATTAGTAGAGTATAAATATGACAGGGCTTTTTTTGCTGCTATGCTAGCGGCTGCTGGATCATTAGGTCAATTAATTCCGCCTAGTTCTGCTATTTTACAATATTGTGCTATGGCAAATACTAGCGAAACAGATATGTTTAAAGTTGGAGCTGTTATAGGTTTTTCATGTGCGTTAGCATTAATAATAATAACACTTGTACATTGTAAAAAAGATGTAGGGGATCAGGAAAAAATTAAGTGCGGATATAAAGAGTTGAAAAGAAAGGGTTTTATAAAAGTATTTAAAGATAGTATATGGGGCTTATTGTCTCCTGTGATTATATTAGGTGGAATTTTTACTGAGTATTTATCTGTAGTTGAAGCTGCTGCGGTATCTGTTGTATATGCAGTATTTGTATCATTATTTATATATAAAAGTTTAGATTTGAAAGGTATATTTATGACTTTTATTGATTCTGTAAAAAATGTTGCTTCAATAGCCATGATGTTAGCATTTGCAGTTGCATTTACAAGCCTTATGGATGTATTTAATGGAGGTGAAATAATCAGCAGTCAAATAAAAAAAGTTGTTACTTATCCTAGTGTTTTTATTATAGGAAGTATTATCATAATGTCTATAGGTATGATGTTTATGAATCCTATAGGAATAATAGTTCCTATTGTAGCACCTATTGCATTATCTTTTGGAATAGATCCTATAGTTTACGGAGCAGGTATGGCAGGAATAGTTGCTATAGGATCATTGACACCTCCTTTTGGAGTAAGTTTGTATATTATGGCACCAATATCAAATGTTGAACCTATAAAGATAGCAAAAACAGTATTTCCTTTGTGGTTATTGATGACTATAATTATAAGTTTATATATGTTTTTACCAGGGCTTTCTCAATGGGCTTATAAATAAAATTAAAGGAGTATAATATGGAATTAAAAACTATATCATCACTTACATTAGATGGACAATTATATTTTAATAATGATATGCAAGTTATAGAGGGTATTATAAACCCTTTACAATATAAAACTTCACATGCTCCAGCATTAGTTGAACTAGAAAATGGAGATATGTTATGTGCTTGGTTTGCTGGATCTTTTGAAGGCAATTCAGATATTAGTATAATAATGTCTAGACTTAAGAAAGATTCTAGTACTTGGGAGGCACCTGTAAAAATATCTAATGATAATAAAAGAAGTGAACAAAATCCTTCATTTTTTAAACCTAGGGATGGAGAATTATGGTTAATATATACTTCTCAGCTTGAAAGAATGGAAGGAAAAGATAATATGCAATTTACTTCTATTATAAAGTATCAAAAGAGTTTTGATAATGGAATGACTTGGAGCGATCCAGAAGTTCTTTTTGATAAAGAAGGAAGTTTTTGCAGGCAACCTATACAAATATTGAGTAATGGAAGATGGATATTTGGAAATTGGATGTGTACAGATTCTAATACTGGACTTTTATCAGATCCTACTGTACTTCAAATTTCTGATGATAAAGGAAATACATGGAAAGCAGTTAATATGCCTGATAGTAGTGGTAGGGTTCATGCTAATATAATTGAAGTAGATAATGGAAAATTAATAGCTTTTATGAGAAGCAGATATGCTGATAATATATATATAAGTAGATCTGATAATTTTGGGGATACTTGGAGTGTTCCAGAACCTACATTGCTTCCTAATAATAATTCTAGTATAAGTGCATTGAAATTGCAAAGCGGAAGTATAGCTATAGCATATAATCCTACAGCATCTTTAATGGCAGAAAAAGGTAAGATATCATGGCCAGGATTAAGATGTCCTGTTGCGGTGGCTTTGTCAGAAGATGAAGGAAAAACATTTCCAATTATTAGGTATATGGAAAGAGGGGAAGGATTTTATGGAGAAGAAAATAGGATTAATAATAAACAATACGAATATCCGTACCTAATGCAAAGTAAAGATGGTAATTTGCATTTAGCTTTTGCATATAAAAATAGAGTGAGTATAAAATATATGAGATTTACTGAAGAAGATATAATTGGGAAAAAAAGAAAAAAAGAAGATGTTTATAATCCTACTTCTGCAAATATATAAAATTATATTAAGGTTTAAAATTTATGGGAAACAATAAAATAGTTGTAATAGCAGATGATTTCACTGGGGCAAATGATACTGGAGTTCAATTTGCTAAAGCGGGATATAGTACATCTGTTACAAGTAATTTGGAAATAAAACATATTAATACAAATATTATTGTAATAAATACAGAAACTAGATTAATAGATAAAAATAAAGCACAAGAATATATAAATATTCTTTCTCATAATTTAAATATTAAGCCAAAGTTTGTATATAAAAAAATAGATTCCACATTTAGAGGAAATATAGGTATAGAAATAGAAACGCTATTAAATAACTTAAATTATAATATCTGTGTTATTGCGAATGCTTTTCCAAATATGAATAGAACTATAATAAATGGTATTAGTTATGTTAATGGAGTTGAGCTTGATAAAACAGATTTCGCCAAAGACCCAATAAATCCTATAAAAACACCTCATATAGAGAAGATACTAAAAGAACAAACAAATTATAATACAAAATTAGTTAGCATTAGTGATATATCTAATGGGGTGTTTGAAAAGGATATTATTAATAGTATAAATAATAATGAAAAGATAATATATATATGTGATAGTGAAAAGAATGAAGATTTACTTGCAATATCAAATATATTAAAAGATTATTTAGATAAAATAATAATAACTGGATGTGCAGGTTTGGCAAATGCTTTGTTAAGCAGCATTAGTAACTTTGTACCTATGTGTTTTGTATCTGGCTCTCTTTCTAAAATATCTATAAAACAATTAAATAAAATTAGAGAGAAGAATGCTGAATTATTAAATATAGATAAAGAGTTATTTTTCTCTAATAATTTAGAAGCGTTAAAAAATGATTTAAAAATACAGATTGATAAACTTGTAAAATCAAAAAAACATATTATAGTTTCTATTACTACAACAGATAAAGACAGAGAAGAAAATGATTTTTATGCAGAAAAAAATTCAATAAAAAATGATCATATTACAGAATATATATCATCATTGACAGCTAAAATAATAAAGTTTATATTTGAATATATTAAAATAAAAGCATTATTTATAAGCGGAGGAAATACAGCTATTCATATAATAAAAGAATTTGAAGCAAATAATGTATATTTATTTGGAGAAATAGATGAAGGTATACCATACGGAGTTATTAGTGATGGTTTATATCCGTTTACACAAATAGCCACTAAAGCTGGTGCTTTTGGTGATGAAAATTTATATTTAAAAGTGATTGAGTTTTATAATAAATAGATAATTACGAAAAAGGAGAAAAATCAGTATGAATGATTCTATTATAGTAATCACAATGGGAGATCCGGCTGGAGTTGGTCCTGAAATTATAATAAAATCTTTTTTAGATACTAAAGTAAAGAATATGAAGCTATTAGTATCAGGAAGCAAAAAGATTTTACAATATACAGCTAAGGATATGAAACTAGAAGATAAAATAAAGATAAAGGAATTAAAAACTATTGATGAATATTCTTATGAGGATAATACAATTCCTATTATAGATTCTTATAGTCAATTACCGGATATAGAATTAGGAAAAGTACAGAAAGAATGCGGTATGGCATCTTTTAAATATCTTGAATTTGCTATAAAATTGGCGTTAGATAAAAAGATAAAAAGTATAGTTACCGCTCCTCTTAATAAAGAGGCTTTAGCATTAGCTGATATTAAATTCCCAGGACATACAGAAATTTTAGCACATATGTCTAATATTTCTAAATATGCAATGGTTTTATGCAGCCCTACTTTGAAAGTTATACATGTAACTACTCATACAAGTCTATTGAATATGATACAAAATTTATCTAAAGATAGAATTAGAGATGTTGTTCATATAGCAAATGATTTTCTAAAACTTCTTGGTATAAACAATCCAAAGATAGCTGTTGCTGGCCTTAATCCTCATGCTGGTGAAAATGGACTTTTTGGACGGGAGGAAATTGAAATCATAATACCAGTTTTAAATGAACTTAGAGACGAAGGCATTAATGTTATAGGTCCAGAACCGCCAGATACTGTGTTTTTAAGAGCTAGTAAAGGAGAATTTGATATTGTAGTTGCTATGTATCATGATCAAGGTCATATTGCTATAAAAATGCTTGGGTTAGAAAGCGGGGTTAATGTTACAGCGGGACTTCCATTTATTAGAACTTCTGTTGATCATGGAACAGCTTTTAATATTGTTAAAAAACGTATAGCAGATCATACTAGTATGATAAATGCTATAGAAATGGCTAATATTTTACAAAATAGTAATAAGCAATAACTGAAAAAATAAAATCCAATAAAAAAGGACTACTAAAATATTAGTAGTCCTTTTTTATTAAATATCAAAATTATTTTTCAAAAACCAAACCGTCACCCTCTTTTACAACTTTTATAGTATCTCCTTCTAAATATTTTCCTGCTAACATTTCTTTAGCTAATGGATTTTCTATATAATTCTGTATAGCTCTTTTTAATGGTCTTGCTCCAAACTGAGGATCATAACCAATATCAGCAATATAGTCTATAGCCTCATTGCTTACATCTAAAGTTATTCTTCTGTCTTTAAGTCTGTTAGCAACTCTTGCTATTTGATTTCTTACTATCTCAGCAATATATTTTTTGTCAAGTCTTGTAAATGTTATTATCTCATCTATTCTGTTTAAGAACTCTGGTCTAAATGACATCTTTAATAGCTCTTGAATCTTTTCTTTGATATCATTAGTATCATTAGCTTCAAGAATTAAATCAGAGCCTAAATTACTTGTCATTATGATAATAGCATTTTTGAAATCTACTATTCTACCTTGTCCGTCAGTAAGCCTTCCGTCATCTAATACCTGAAGTAAAACATTAAATACATCAGGGTGAGCTTTTTCTATCTCGTCAAATAATATAACAGAATAAGGTCTTCTTCTCACTGCTTCAGTTAATTGTCCGCCTTCATCATAACCCACATATCCCGGAGGAGCTCCTATAAGTCTACTAACAGAAAACTTCTCCATATACTCACTCATATCTATTCTTGTTAAAGCTTTTTCATCGCTAAACAAGAAATCGGCAAGTGTCTTAGCAAGCTCTGTTTTACCAACTCCAGTAGGTCCTATAAATAAGAAACTTCCAAGCGGTTTGTTTTCATCAGAAAGTCCTGCTCTGTTTCTTCTTATGGCATCAGCAACTGAAGTAATAGCCTCATCTTGTCCTACAACTCTTTTATGCAGAACTTCTTCAAGCTGTAAATATTTTTGTTTTTCGCTTGTAAGCATTTTACTTACAGGTATTCCAGTCCACACAGATATTACTCTTGCTATATCATCTTCAGAAATCTCTTCTCTTAAAAGTCTTTTCTTATCAGAGTTTTTAGCTTCTTCCATAGCTTTAGTTGCTTCTTCTAATTTTTTCTGTAATTCTGGTATTTTACCATATTTTATTTCAGCAGCTTTTGCTAAATTACCTTCTCTTGTATATTGAGTCTCTTTTATATTTAAAGCTTCAAGTTCTTCTTTTAATTTTCTGCTCTCTTCAATTCTTCCTTTTTCATTATCCCATTGAAGTTTCATAGTGTTGCGTTCTTCAGAAAGTTCGGATAATTCTTTTTCAAGTTTTTCTAATCTCTCTTTGGAAGCGGCATCATTTTCTTTTGAAAGAGCTTGTTTTTCTATATTAAGCTGTAAAATCTTTCTTTCAATTTTATCAAGTTCAGTAGGCTGACTGTCTATCTCTATTTTTAATTGGCTTGCAGCTTCATCTACCAAATCAATAGCTTTATCCGGCAAAAATCTATTAGTTATATATCTGTTAGATAAAACAGCAGCAGCAACTAATGCATCGTCTTTTATTCTCACACCATGATGAACTTCGTATTTATCTTTTAAACCTCTTAATATTGAAATAGTATCTTCAACACTAGGCTCTTTACAATAAACCTGTTGGAATCTTCTCTCAAGTGCTTTGTCTTTTTCAATATATTTTCTGTATTCATCTAAAGTAGTTGCACCTATTGCTCTTAATTCTCCTCTTGCTAATGCAGGTTTTAAAAGGTTAGAAGCGTCCATTGCTCCTTCTGTAGCACCGGCTCCTACAAGTGTATGAAGCTCATCTATAAATAATATAATGTTGCCTTCAGATTTTTCTATCTCTGTAATAACAGCTTTTAATCTCTCTTCAAACTCTCCTCTGAATTTTGCACCAGCTACTAATGCTCCTAAATCCAAAGCTAATAGCCTTTTATCTTTAAGCCCCTCAGGTACATCTTGAGAAACTATTCTTCTTGCAAGTCCTTCAACAATAGCTGTCTTACCAACTCCCGGCTCACCTATAAGCACAGGGTTGTTTTTTGTTCTTCTTGATAAAACTTGCATAACACGTCTTATTTCTTCATCACGTCCTATAACAGGGTCAATTTTTTCTGCTTCTGCTAATGCTGTTAAATCACGGCAATATTTATCAAGTGCCTGCATTTTTGCTTCTGGGTCTTGGCTATTAACGCTTTGTCCGTTTCTTAATGCTTTTAATGCAGTTAAAACTTCTTTTTTGCTTATTCCGCTTTTTCTAAGCATGTCGCCTGCTTTATTGTCAGCTTCTACAAGTGCTAAGAATATATGCTCTGTAGATACATATTGGTCTTTCAAAGCACTCGCTTCTTTTTCTGCTTTTGCTAAAACTTTACCAGCATTAGTAGAGAGATGTAACTGCACATTTTCACCTGTAACCTTTACATTTTCATCAACTAATCTTTGAGTTTTATCTATTAATGTGTTTATAGGAACGCCTATTCTTTCAACTAATGGCTGAATAAGTCCGTCCTCTTGTTTTAATAATGCAAGAAGTAAATGCTCGCTTTTTATTTCGTTATGGTCTTCACCATTAGCTATATTAGCAGCTTCATTTACTGCCTCTTGAGCTTTTATTGTATATTTATTATAATCCATATTCTAATTAATTGACGGCTCTTAAACCGCCTAACTCCTTTATAAATTAATTATTTTAATTAAATAATTTTGTTTCAGCATTTAATTGCTGTACGCTTATATATATGCAAGAAACGTGCCATATATATGCAGCTTATACCTTAATTTACTATATTAAAATATCATATTTAACTGTTTTTCTTAACTCAATTTCTAAATTATGTGTAATTATATACATCTTATAAAGCCTATATGTATTAATATTATACTAATAATAGACAGAATGTATTATAATTATACAAACTATTATATAAAAATATATGCTTCTTGACTTTCATATTATATTTTATATAATAAAACAATTAAATAACTAAATAATTAAAAGGTGTATTATAATGAACAATTTCTCTTCTTTAAACGATTCTTTTGTGTTAAGCAATGGTTATAAAATTCCTTGTATAGGTTTTGGTACTTGGCAGACACCAGACGGAGATACTGCTGTAAACTCTGTAAAAGAGGCTATAAAGTTAGGCTATAAACATATTGATACAGCTGCTATCTATAAAAATGAAAAAAGTGTAGGAAAGGCTATAAAAGAAAGCGGTATAGAGAGAAAAGAATTATTTATTACAAGCAAAGTTTGGAATAAAGAGAGAGGATATAATACAACATTAAAAGCATTTGAAAAAACTCTTAATGATTTGGAACTTGATTATCTTGACCTTTATTTAATACATTGGCCTGCATCAGAAAATCAATTTAAAGATTGGGACAATATTAATTTAGAGACTTGGAAAGCCATGACTGAGCTTTATAAAAAAGGAAAAATAAAATCAATAGGCGTTTCTAATTTCATGCCTCATCATTTAAAATCTTTAATGCAAACAGAAATTAAACCTATGGTAAATCAAATAGAGTTTCATGTTGGTTTTATGCAAGAAGAAACAGTTAAATATTGCCGAGATAATAATATACTAATTGAAGCTTGGAGTCCGCTTGGCACTGGTAAAATGCTTGATAATGCTTTATTAAAAGAAATTGCTGGTAAATATAAAAAATCTGTTGCAGAGCTTTGCATAAGATGGTGTTTACAAAATAATGCACTTCCACTTCCAAAATCAATTACTCCATCAAGAATAAAAGAAAATGCTGAAGTTTTTGATTTTAATATAAGCGATGAAGATGTGAATACTATAAACAATATAGAATATTTTGGAGGTTCAGGACTTCACCCAGACAAGATAGATTTTTAAGTTTTTAGTATTTACAAAATTTATTTTACCATTTTACCATGGGCGTTTATCTTTAAGCCAGCCTTTTTCTTTCCAATAGTTATAATCATTTTCTGTGATTTTCTTTTTTTGATGCAGTTTTCTCATCAAATAAAAAAGCATTTTGTTTTTTATAGAAAGCTTTATATTGCCATAATCTTTTTTTATTTTATTAGCTAAAGAATATATTTGTTTTCTAATTTTTTCTTTTATATCTTCGTTTACATCATTCCAAGTTACTTCTCTCACAGCAAAACCAATTTTATATGTTTTAGCAACTCCCCAAAAAAATGTGCTGTCGGCTATGTCTTTAGTTGTCTCTTTCATTCCGCCTCCTGCTGCAGTAGAAATACACACAACTTGTTTTCTAAACATACTTTCTTCTGGTCTATGTATCATCCATCTATAACCATAATGGTCTAATAATGTCTTCATAGCAGCTGTTACATGATATACATACACTGGGCTTGCAAATATTATTATATCAGCATTATCAATAGCTGAAGTGATAGGGCTTAATGCTTCATAATGCGGGCATAGTTTCTCTGACTTTTTAAAACAATTATTACACCCTACACAAAAAGAATTAAAATCTCTTGGAAGAAAAAACTCTGTAACATCAGCATCTAATTTATCATAAAGCATTTTAGCAGCATTGTAAGTAGAACCTTTATGATTTTGACCATGTATAACTGTTATTTTCATTTGTTATATCTCTTAATAAATAATTGCTTTTTTAATATTATAATCAATAGAAATTAAATTGTAAAGCATTTTTATTTTGATTAAACTATTTTATCTTTTTTAAAATCTTCTAAATAAGAATTTTATATTTCTGATATATTCTTTCTAATAAGCTCTAATATTTTTACAAACTTATCAGCATCTTTTGAATCAATATTTTTTATTATATTATTTAAAACTTCATTTTCATAGTTTTCCATTATAGGAAGTTCTTTTTTTGCTTTATCTGTAAGAAACAATGAAAAAGCTCTTTTATCGGTTTTGTTTTCTTGTCTTTTTATTAAAGATTTTTTTTCTAATTTATCTATTATAGCTTTAACTGTATTTTGATCTTTATCAAGTTTTACCGAAAGTTCTTTTTGAGATATGCCTTCTTTTTTAGATAGCTCTTTGATTACTATTAATTGTTCTGGGGTGATATCAAAATCATTTATTTGTCTGCCTATGTATTGATATATTTTTCTTGCAGTATAGCAAACATCATATCCTATATTATTAATAATAATAGTCTCCTTAAATATAAAAAAACGCTACCATAATAGTTTACATTATGATAGCATATATTTTGATTTTTGTTAAGGTATTTTGAGAATTCTCTAATTTTATTTGGCTCTTTCTATCAATGAATTAAGATATTTTTCCATATTTTCTTTATTCATAATAAAAGGATTTTGCTCCCCTTCTTTAAGATTTGCCACTTTTTCTAAATTAGCATAACCGTTATCAGCAAAAAGATGAGCAGTTAATGAAACAGCAGCGTTTCTTGCAAGAGCTTCTTTTTTGAAGTATTCTGCTGACTGTTTATATTTTTTCACCAATTCTTTATCTTTAGGAAGTCCTGTTCCGCCCCATAACACAGCAGTATATTCTTTACCTTTATACTTTACAGGAAATATATAAGAGCTGCATCCTGCAGTATGCCCCGGTGTTTCTAATATAGTTACACTTACATCACCAAGCTTTATTACATCTTTATTTTTAGCATAAATATCTACTTTAGTTTTAGGAGAGCGAGGAGAATTAGCACCTGTATTTAAATTGTACATTAAATCTGTATCTGTTTTTGTAAGTACAGTTTTAGCTCCATATTTGTTTCTTAAATAATTAGCTCCGCCGTAATGATCCCCATGACCATGACTAATCAATATATATTTTAAGTTTTTAGGGTCTAATCCAAATCCTTTTATCCCATCTTCTATAAGTTTAGCATCTCTCTCGTCCCACATAGAATCTATTAAAATAAGCCCGTCAGAAGTATTAATTACCCAAGCAACAACACTCACTGTTCCTATGCAGTATACATTATCAAATACTTTTGTAGGTTTTAAAGGAGTATTGTCGTTTAGATAATCCATTGGTGTTTTTTCAGCACCAAATACTAAATAAACAGAAATAAAAAAAATGAAAAAGACTTTATTAAACGAATCAAGCACTTTTACCTCCTTAAAATAAGCTAATTAATATTACTACGTATACGTATTATTGTCAATATAAATTATTATTTTTTTAATAGTTTTTATACAAAAAAATCAGCATTATTAAAAAAATATATTACTTTGAAAACAATCTATTAAAAATAATTTTTGCAATTTATAGTTATAAACAAACAAAATAATTACTTTTTTAAAAAATACATATTCTTTTACTAAATAAATAATAATTTGTAATCTTGACTTAATATTTCTTTACAGTTAAAATAAAAAAATTAAAAATAATATACTAAAAGTAGTAAATAGATGAACAATAATGATAAGATAAGAATCATACCTTTAGGCGGCGTACAAGAAATAGGTATGAATATGACAGTTATAGAATATGGAGATGAAGTATTAATTATTGATTGCGGATTTATGTTTCCTAAATATCATATGCTTGGCATAGATTACGTTATACCTGACACTTCATATTTGGAAGATAAAAACATAGTTGGATTAGTATTAACTCATGGACATGAAGACCATATAGGGGCTATACCTCATTTCTTAAGAAAATTTCCAAATATACAAATTTATGGTTCAAGATTAACAGCTGCTTTTTTAAGAGCAAAATTGAATGATTACAAAAATGAATATAAAGACGTAAAGATTTATGAATTAGAGCCAAGAAATAAAATTGAAATAGGAAGAAACTTTGATATAGAGTTTATAAGAGTTAATCATAGCATACCTGATGGGGTTGGTGTTGCCATCACTACTCCTCTTGGTGTCATAATACATACTGGAGATTTTAAAATTGATTTGAATCCTACTACTGATAAATTTATAGACCTTTATAAGTTTGCAGAATATGGAGAAAAGGGGGTATTGCTTCTCTTAGCAGATTCTACGAACTGTCATAAGAATGGTTTTTCTATGAGTGAAAGCTTAGTGCAAAACACTATGACTCCCCTATTTGCTTATGAGGACGGTATGATAATTGTTGCTGTTTTTGCAAGCAGTATAGAGAGAATACAAGATTTGGTAACTGCTGCTAAGATTAACAATAAATATGTGGCTTTCTCTGGAAGAAGTTTACTTAAATATACAAAAATAGCACAAGAGATGGGATATTTAAATCTATATGATATAGTGATACCTATAGACAGATTAAACAGATATCCAAGAGAAAAAATTGTATGCATAACTACAGGCACGCAAGGAGAACCTTATTCTTCTCTTTCACTAATAGCCGCTGAAGCTCATAAGCATATAAAAGTAGAAGACGGAGATATGGTAATATTTTCTTCAAGTGTTATACCGGGAAATGAGATGTCTGTTACAAGAATGATTAATAATCTTTACGACCTTGGGGCTAAAATGGTGGGAGAAGATAAAAAACTTCTTCATGTATCGGGACATGCTTCGAGTGAAGATTTAAAGCTCATGTATAGATTAGTAAAACCAAAATATTTTATACCTATACATGGTGAGAAGAGACATTTAATCAGCCATATAAAATTAGTAGAAGAGCTTAATGGACTTAATTCTAAGGGGTTTTTACTTTATAACGGCGATGTACTTGAAATAGATAGCTCTTTAGAGGCAAAGACTGCTGAGCCTATAGAGATAAGAAATATTTATGTTGATGGTAAGGGTGTTGGAGATTTAGAAGATAGTATATTCTTTGACAGAGAGCAATTATCATTAAACGGAGTTGTGGTTGCTAATGTAGTTGCTAAAAAAAATAAAACAGGAAACTATGATATAAATATAGACATAGAAAGCAAAGGTTTTACATACAATGGAGCAGAAAAATCTTCTATAATAAGCAAAAATGAAGAGCTTATTAAAGAAGGTAAGAATGCTGCAACAGAAGCTGTAAGAAAATTATTAAACAGAAATAAAAGAACACCTTCAACCATAAAATATGAAGTGCGTGAGGCGTTAAGAAAAAAGTTTATACAGATAATAGGAAGAGAGCCTGTTATATTTGTATCGCTTTATATAGACAATATTTATGTAGAGTTAGAAGAAAATATACAAATACGGAGGAAACATGTACGAACAAAACAACCAAGAGCAAGAAAACACTGCACAAGAAGAAACTAAGGAATATACAAACAGTCTCAAAAAAACTGAAATCAAAGAAAATAAAGAAAACAAAAGATTTATAATATTTTCTCTGTTAATAATTGTTTCTATAGTTATAGGTATTGTTTCTATATTTACTAAACCTAAAAATACAATCTCTTCTGTTATCATAAAAGGAACAACAACAAATATTAATTCTATACAAAATAAAGAAGGTATTGCAATTATAGATTTAGTAGGAGTAATATCGCACGTAGCAAGAAAGAACTCGCTTGGAATAGAAGAAAAATCTGTAACAGAAAAATTAATCGATGACTTTGAATATTATATGAAAGATGATAATGTAAAAGCAATAGTATTACAAATAGACAGCCCGGGAGGAGCTTTAACTTCTTGCGAGGAGGCTTTAAAATATTTGCAAGACTTAAAGAAAAAATATCCAAAACCAATAGTAGCTTCATTTAGAAGTATGGCAGCAAGCGGTGGATATTATATTGCTATGATAGCTGATAAAATATATGCCAACGAATCAACACTCACTGGAAGTATAGGAGTAATATCTCAGTTTGTTAATGTATCTAATTTAATAGATAAATATGGAATAAAAATGTATACAATAAAGAGCGGAAGAAATAAAGATTCATTATCTCCGTTTAGAGAACCAAGAGAAGATGAGCTTGCTTATTGGCAGGATATGACTTATGAGTTTGTTGCTCAATTTACTAATGTGGTAGAAACTGCAAGAGGAGATAAAATTAAAGGCAACAGAGAAGATTTGTTTGACGGAAAAGTATTCAGCGGTAAGAGAGCTTTAGAAGTAGGCCTAATAGACAATATCGGCACACTTCAAGATGCTATAAAAGATGCTGCTGAAATGGCTGATATAACAGATGAAGAGCCTTATATTATACAAAAACCAGAAAACAAAAACTTTATAAATCTAATATTATCGAGTATGCCTTTTGTTTATAAACCTCAAGCTTTAATACCTTATGAGGAATTAATAAATACTAAATATATAGGGGTTCCTATGTATATTTATATTCCTAATTATATTGGAGAGTGAAATGAAAATATATGAAGCTATATATTATTACATGTTATCTCCTAAAGAGGCTATAAAAAAAGAAGTAAAGTTTGAATATGCTTTAATAATATTTTTAATGGCGGCTATTAGCATATCAATATCAGTTCTAATAGCTATTGGAAGCAGAGGCTCTATATTTAAATTATTAATACTTGTTTTTGGAATATCAGCATACATTGCAATATCCAACATAATAAAAATAGCTGTTATTAATTTAACTACTAACCTATTAGATGTATATAATAAAGACTATATTAAAAAATTTATAAAAAATTATTTTGCAATATATGGCATATTTATTTTTATTTTGCCAATAAGTTTAATTTTTATAAAAAACGGTGCCTTATTTTTTATACAGGCTATTAGTTTTATAATATTTCAAATATATTATTTTTTCCTATCATATCATAATATAAAGACCTCTTTTAATATAAATAGCTCCTCAAAAGCTTTTATGATTTTACTTTCTCCCATTATAATAGATTATTTAACATATATATCTTTGATTATATTAATATTTGGAGTTTTTATAAATAGTTTATAATTTATTGTTATGAAAAAAATAAAGAAATATATTATATTAGAGGCTATAGGTCCTTTTATAGCAGGCGTACTTTTTTTTACGTTTATATTTGTAATACAGCTTTTGCCGGAATTATTTAAACTTATATTAAATAATGGTGCTCCTATATCTACTTCTTTAGAAATATTTGTTTATATGCTTCCATTCAACGTAGCAATTACTATACCAATGTCAATACTAATGGCTGGAATCATGGGATATGGAAGGCTTTCTTCTGATAATGAAATCATAGTAATGCGTGCTTTAGGATTTTCTCATATGAGAATATATGCCCCTATTATAATACTTGGATTTTTCACTTTCTTATTTTCTTTGTTTTTCAACAATGTTGTTATGACTGAATCAAATTATAGATATAGGGCTTTATTTTCTTATATAATTAATATAAGACCTTCTATTGCAGTTGGAAAATTGGAGTTTGCTTACATATCTGATATTAATCTATCAATTGGGGCATATTATAGCGATAATAATGGTATGTCTAATGTTGTCATTTATGATGGTAACTCTCAAGCCAGAAGAATTATTACTGCTAAAAACGGTAAATGGAAAAATAATGAGGCTAATTCTAAAGTTATAACTTTAACTTTATATGATGGAATAGTTCAAGAGATGCCTGTATATGGTTTTGTAAGCAACGATTTTACTGCATTTGATGCTATGGATATTAATATAGTTAGAAATGTAAGTAAATTGAATGACCATGAAAGAGGCCTTAGAGAAATTCCTGCTTGGCAAATAAGAAAAAAAATAAATGATACAATGTCCAATTCACTTCAAACAGTAACCAATCAAATAAGCAACATGATAATTATGGCATATTCTAATTCATTTATAACCAATATAGACGGCACAACAAATATAATACTAACAAATAATAATGTATCTTTTTCATCTTTTTCAAATACATATGTTACAACGAACTCAGCAGAATTAAATAAATTAATAGAAACAACCAAAAAAGAAGCTGTACCATATTTTTATTATGTAGAGTTTCATAAATTCATATCAATACCGGCTGCATGTTTGTTTATGGTTTTTATTGGAGCTCCTTTGGGTATAGTAGGCAAAAGAAGCGGAAGAGGATTTGGATTTGGGCTTTCTGTAATAGTTGTAGTAATATATTATATTCTCATCACTGTAGCAGAAATTATAGCAGGAAATAGAAAAGTACCGGGCTTTGTTGCTATGTGGTTCCCTAATATAGTGTTAGCTGCTATAGGGGCTTTTCTTATGATACGTTCATTCTTTAGTAAAGGAAAATAAAATTATTATAGTTATAGCAAAATCAAATTAATAAATATTTATATTGTTTTAATTTTACTGATTATAAATATATATTAAATAATGATATATGTTTGTATCTATATTACATAAAAATGCAGTTCTTCGCGAAGCGTATCCGAAGGATATAAGGTTCTTTTATACCAATACCGCAGGCACTTCCTTCGGTCGTAAAAGAACTGGGGTGCGGGGCAAAGCCCTGCAAATATATTAATTTAAACAAATAATTTCTTTACATTAACATATTTATTTTATTCAACTTTTTCCCGTGGCAAAAAGTTGCAAAAAACACAAGTATTTAAATTTTATATCTAAGAAATTATATAAAATAATACTAATTATATTTTACATACCAAATATTAAATTAAAAACAACATAAATATTTATTTATACTTATCTTAGAGATAATCTTATTAAATGCTTTTGAAATAACTCTATTGACAATATTATTTTTTTAAAATATATTATTACAATGCTTAAGGATATATTTATAGATATAATAAATAATAAAAAAGAATGGCTTAAAAGTAAAAAAGGAAATGAATTTGAAGACAGATTTGAAACTTCATTAAAACGTTATGGCTTTAATAGAAGAGCGAAAGAAGATATTGACAATATACTCTCTTCTATTAAGAAAAATATTTTAGATAAAAAAAGTGATTCATTGATTGATAATACTTATGCATTGGAAGATAGAAGTATGGAACACTGTTTTGTATGCCAGCCTTATGGAAGTCAGGAGTTTCCAGATTTTTTAATATTTGCAAGTAAAAAAATTATACCTATAGAGATAAAATACAGCAGCGGTAAATCTTCAAAACCTATGTGGAACAGTAATTTACCAAAGGCTAATGCTATTTATATATTTGGTTCTTATAAACTTTCTGATGTTACATTTTTTTTAGGAAGAGATGTACTTAGCATGGAAGAGAGAATAGAGCTTATAGGTTTTTTTGAAAGTAATGCTAAAAGATTGGAAGAAGAGTTTAGAAAAGAAATGAGAAATAAATTAAATAATACGAATTATAAATTCGATAGAGGATTTGATGTTTATATTAGAATTGCTTATGAACAAAATAAAAATATAAATAAAGAAGCTAATATAGATTATTTTTCTCATAAAGATAGAATAAAATGCGAAGAAAATGTTATAGAGTTTTGTGAGAGTTTATAAGAGAGATATAAAGTATAATGCAAAAAGAGTATACAAAAGAAAGCATAGATTATTTAAAAAATACTGATATAGAAAAAAGAAAAAATTTAGGTCAATATTTTACGCCTAAAAGCATAAGAGATTTACTTTTAAAAAAATTAATAGATATATCATCAAAAAAAGATAATGTAAAAATATTAGACCCAGCCTGCGGAAGCGGAGAGTTTCTTTTATCTTGCAATGAATACTTTAATAATCCAAAACTCTATGGATTTGATATTGATGCTGAGTTAATCAATATATCTAAGAAAGTTATAAAAAATGCTGATATAAAATGTGTTGATACTTTAAAATTAAATATTGAGGATTCTATTAAATATGATTATGTTATAGGAAATCCTCCATATTTTGAGTTTAAGTTAGATAAAGAGCAAAAAACAAGATTTAAAGATATTATAAATGGCAGAGTTAATATATTTTCATTATTTATCAAAATAGGATTAGAACTTCTTAGCGAGGGAGGATATTTAGCTTATGTTATTCCCCCTTCAATGAATAATGGAGCATTCTTTTCTAAGCTGAGAGAATATATAATAAACAATAGCAGCATAGAATATTTGCATATAATAGAAGGCTCTGATAAGTTTTATATGGCAAATCAGAAAGTAATGCTTTTGATATTAAAAAAAACTGACACAAAAAAAAACAAAAAATATATATTTGAAAAAAACGGCATTACAATATTTACAGAAGATAAATTATTTTTAAATAAAGCATATAAAGATACTATTAGTTTAAGAGAAATAGGATACTGTGTAAAAACAGGAAGCATAGCATGGAATTTCAATAAAGACAAGCTAACCAATGATAAAAATAATGCCATACCTTTAATATATTCATCTAACATAGTAGACGGAAAAATTATCATACCAAATAAAAGAGAGTTTCAATATATAAAAAATATTTCAGAGGATTTAATAATAAGAAAAAAAGTTATAGCAGTTAATAGAATAACAGGCTCTAATAAAAGTATTAATATAAAATCAGCAATAGTAAAAGAAAAAGAGTTTGTATGCGAGAATCATGTTAATGTTATATATCCATTAAAAAATTATGATAAAAACTACACATTAGAATATATTTATGATGCTTTAAATGATGAAAACAATATAAAAGCATTAAGTCTTATAACAGGAAATACTCAAATCTCTAAAACAGAATTAGAGAGACTCCTTCCTATAAAAGTTAAAAAGTAATTTTATTAAATATTTATATTGTTTTTAGTTTAATATTTAGTATGTAAAATATAATTAGTATTACTTTCTTAACTTGCGTTTTTTGCAACTTTTTTAAGCGACAAAAAAGTTGACAATATATTTATAAAAATAACAAGATACGGTTGTTTAGCCACACTAAAAATTTAGCTTTAAATTTTAGTATATACCAATATTATATTTTAATAATATTTCTACAATAATTTTTTAAGGCAATATAAATCCAGATTCCTCTTCTCCAGACATATCTCTATAATTAACTCTAATTTTCAATGATCTATACTGACCTTTTTCTAAATTATTCTTAAAACTATTGAAATAAATAAAATATCTTCCAAAGTTAATATTTTTTATATTCATAAGCTCATTCGCATAATTAATAGAATTATCAGCATTTATAGTATAACCATAAGTAGACTTAGTCATTAAATCATAGAAATAGTTTGTTTTATTAACTCCAATATAAACCTGATTCAATGAAACAGCATTATTTTTTGCATAATTATAAAGGTCTGTAAAATCCATCATAGAAAATACAGTATCATCAGGGTCGCTTACTGAGAAGTTAATAATAGCAGTCTTCTTAAAACTATTTGCAGAAAGTCTTATAGCCTCATAGTAAGCATTATCTAAAGCTGATATTCCTCCTTCAAATCTAAAATTATTAGCATTTTCTAATATTCTTAAATTGGCAGCAGAATATCCATCAGATTTATAAACTTCATCATTATAATGTATAACCATTACTTCATCATTATTAGTTAAACTCAAAGTAAAATTGCTAATCTCTTCTTTTATTCTATTTTCATAAGGTTTAGCAGCAGCACTATCTTCAATTAAAAATATAAATCTATACTCATGAAGTTCAGGAGCATCATACATTCCAACTTTTTTATATAAATTATCATTCTCTATAACCTCAAAGTTCTCAGCAGTAAGACCAATAATAGGATTAGTAAGTCTGTCACGCACAGTTACAGAAGTTACAACAACAGGATATTTATTTAAATACTGTCTATCAACAAATACATCTAAATTAGCATAATATTCTTCTTTTCTTGTATAAACATCTATTTTTCCAGATAAAAAATCTGTAAGATAAATTGTCTTATTGGCATCCTCTGTTACAGAAGTAGGAGTAGCAGTATATCTCTCAGAATTATTAAACAAAGTAAAAATATTATTATTTATATCATAATAATAAACCTTGCTTCCATCAGCTATAAATAAATTTCCGTCAGAAGCAAATGAGAGTCCCCTAGGCTCATTAAATAATTCATGCTTAATAGTAGAAATATAATTGCCATTTAAATCAAATCTTTGAACTCTCTTATTACCCATATCAGCCACATAAATATAATTATTATCAACCACTATACCTGCAGGCGAAAAGAACTCTCCCTCATTCTCCCCCATCTTTCCAAAACTATCTAAATAATTACCATTAACATCAAACACCACAATTCTATTATTTCCCGTATCAGATACATATATCCTTCCTCCATTATCAGCATATAAAGATGAAGGACCAAGAAGCTGACCATTGCTTATACCAGTGTTTCCTATATTTGTAATATAATTTCCATTATTGTCATATTTAAATATTTTATCTCTTTTAGTGTTTGCTATGTATATATATCCGTCATTATCAATAGTAAAACCTCTTGGATTTTCTAATTTCTCATAAGGATAAACTCTTGTTACAAACTGTATAGCCTTTCTCCACCAACTGTTTTGCTGCTCTTCTAATCTTTTACCGTTTGATATTTTTTTTATTAAATTCCCGTTTACATCAAATTGCTTTAATGAAGAATCACTATAATCTAATACATACAAAGTACCATCTTCAAGCATTTCTATCTGAATAGGCTGATTAATGTTTTTTAAGAAATTAGCATTTGTAGAAAAGCTTTTAAGATAAATAAAATTGCTTAAAGTATCTTTAGTCTCTTCAGCAACATTTGCAGTATAATATTTATTGATTTTAGAGAGTATTATAGGGTCTTGATATCCCATTCTTGTAATATTCATCCATTCATTAATAGCAAGATTCATATATCCAGCCTTATACAAAGCCCTGCTATACCAATATCTAATAAACTTATCCATTGGATTTGTATTAAGAGAGGTTCTAAAGCTTGCTATTGCTGCGTCATAACGTTCTTGATTATAGTAGTGTACACCTCTAATTAGTTCTCTATAGGAGTCATAGCTATCTGTGTTTACATAATATGGGGTTTTGTCTAAGGGGTATGAAAGCGATACAGTTACAAAAAAAATAACCATAAACGCTAGAAGTTTTACTCTCATAAATCCTCTTTTTTAGTTTATTTTATGGTTTTAAATTTAATTAAAAATAATTCAAAATAAAAATATATATAATAATAATGATAACAAAGCCCACTATCGGGATTGAACCGATGACCCTCACCTTACCATGGTGATGCTCTACCTGCTGAGCTAAGTGGGCAATTTTTCATTTTTATTATAAAATTACAGACTAAAAAAGTCAAGCAAAAATAATATGTTTACTTTATATAGCCTATAATATTTTTAACATAATTTTTAGTTTCATCTATATTAGGTATTCTTTGTAACTTATCTACCAAAGAAGGCCCAGCATTATACGCAGATAAAGATAAATCTAATCTGCCGTCATATCTATTTAGCATCTGTGATAAATACTTAGTACCAGCCATTATATTAGTATAAGGGTCTTTAAGCATCTCTTTATCGGTTACACCAAGACCAACTCCTGTAGAAGGCATTATCTGCATTAAACCAATAGCACCCTTGTGGCTAACAGCATTAGGCATATAATTTGATTCTTGTTTTATAACCGCTTTGATTAAATCTTCAGGCACAGAATATTTATTAGCAGCTTCCTTAATTATATCATCATAAGTTGATGGGAAAGATGCTTTTTTGTAAGCATTTAAAGCTTTAGCAAAATTGTTAGTAGCATCATCATACACGCCAAAAGAAATTTTACCGTTAAATGCTTCACTATTATTAATTTTTTTATTGCTTGTTTCTGCTGCAGCAACAACATCATCAGTTTTATTTAATTTATCTAATTGACTATTATTTTTTACAGAGTTTTCTGCCATAGCTTCATTTAAATGTTCAGAAAAAGGCTTTGTAGGAGGAGTTGTATTAAGCGGAGCAAAACCTAATTGATTAAATCTCTCTTGAATCTCCCCTATTCTAACATGTATTCTTTGTACTGACTCTATCATAAAAAAATCCTTAAATTATTTTAATTGACATAATAGTCATTTTTCCATTCATCTAATTTAGACTGCTCTTCCTTATTCATTAACTTTTTATATTCCAACATTTTTTTCTCTTTCAATATTTCAACAGCCCTTCTTTGTTTAGTAGCCTCTTGTAAAATATCCTGCCTTCTTCTAAGCTCAATTCCTATTTCAGACATTTTTCTATCATGTATTGCTATTTGAGAGTTTAGAGCAAGCATATATTCCCCAAAATAAATACTCATATTAATCATCTCGCTGCTGTCTTCAATAGAATCTACTATTTTTATTCCATCATTTATTTTTAAAATGCAATTATCTTTACCCTCTCTCTCTTTATTGTATAACGCAGAAACTTCCGCAACTTCAGCCTGTTTTTTTTTTTCTATATTTTTTCTAAGCTTATATAAAGGCTCAAGTTTAAAATCAAATCTCTTCATAATCTTCTAACACTCAATTATAATATTACAACACTCTCTTCCTGTTTAACATTATCGGAAATTTCTTTATAGTCATTTGCACTTTTTACATCGCCATTATTAAGCAAATCCTCTTCTATTTCATTTTTAGAATAGAACATAGAAAGCAGATTTTCTTTACTGTCTGCAAAAGTAGAAAGCTCATACATATCCTGCTGTAAATATCTATCCATCATAGGCTTATATTCTATAGCCTTATCAACTTCAGGCATACTTCCCTTAGCATAACCGCCTATCATAATAAGCTCTTTAACTTCATTATAATCAGCACTCATTTTTAGAAACTCTCTAGCAGCTTTTTTATGCATATTAGAAACTACTTCATTCATAATTCTCGATATGCTTTTGTTTATATCAATAGCAGGAAAATGCCCTCTATTAGCTAAATCTCTCGATAAAACAATGTGCCCGTCTAATATACCTCTCACAGCATCAGTAATAGGCTCATCCAAATCATCACCTTCAACCAATACATTGTAAAAAGCTGTAATTGTGCCTTTTGAAGAAGTACCGGTTCTCTCTAATAATTGTGCCAATTCTGAAAAAACACTCGGAGTATATCCTCTTGTAGTAGGAGGCTCACCTCTTGAAAGACCTATCTCTCTTTGAGCCAAGGCAAAACGAGTTACAGAGTCCACCATAAACATAACATCTTTGCCTTTATCTCTAAAATATTCGGCTATTGTGGTAGCAGTATATGCAGCACGCACCCTCAAAAGCGGAGCATCATCACTTGTAGCAACAACAACTACGCTTCTTTTTAAGCCCTCTTCTCCAAGGTCTCTCTCTATAAAATCTAATACCTCTCTTCTTCTCTCACCAATTAATGCAATAACATTAACATCAGCATTAGTGTTTCTTGCTATCATAGATAAAAGTGTAGACTTACCAACACCCGTACCGCTCATTATAGCCATACGCTGCCCCTTACCAACCGTAAGAAGCCCATCTATTGCACGCACGCCTGTTTGTATATTCTTTTTAATTCTTGGTCTATTTAATGGATTTACAGAAGTATGATTTATAGGTATAGGAGTTTCATAAAACTTATGACCGCCCCCGCTTAAAGGCTTACCCATACCGTTTAATACAGTACCTAAAATTTTATCAGAACAAATTATAGATAAAGGCTTATCAGAAGAATAAACCATATTTCCAAAAGTAATACCATTTACACTTCCGTAAGTAGAAAGCAAAACATCTTGATTTCTAAACCCTATCACTTCAGCATCTATATACGTATCATCATTTTTATATATACGGCAAATATCCCCAAGCTTTGCAAAAGGTCCTTCACTCACAACAAGCGAACCTATAACCTCTTTTACCTTGCCGCAAAACTTGAGCATTGCAACATCATCAACAACCTTTCTATATTTATCAAAAGAGTCATGTATTTCTCTAAAAGAATGCTCTCTATCAGTTTCAAATCTGCCGCCTTCAAACATAAATAAACCTTTTTATTTTTTTATTATATAGTAGTTTTTTAATAGTTTTTAATTAAAATCCTTTTATAGGCTCTACTTCTTTTATAGCAGTCTCTATTTCATTTAATTGAGTGTTAATTCTTGCATCAATGTCGCCAAAGTCTGTTTCTATCATACAGCCGCCCACATCAACATTAGGGTCTTCTAATACTGTAACCCCCTCAATCTTGTCAAGCATCTGATAAAACTCATCTTTGTGCCTTGCAGAAATCTCTAAATCATCAATATTTACTCTTATAGTGATTTTAGTTCTTCCTTTAATTCTTCTTAATGCCTCTTGAATATTTCTTATAACTATACCCTTATCTTTTTCTGTAAGCATTTTTACTACTCTCTTAGCAATGAGTATAGCAACCTCTATAAGCTGAGCTTCTGCTGTATCTATTATTTCATTTCTTTTATTAATAGTTTCAGCTAATATCTTTTTTAATTTTTCATTGAGCTTAATTAAATCATTATTGCCGTCAGCAAAAGATTTTTCAAACCCCTCATCATAGCCTTTAGCATATCCTTCTTTGTATGCAGCATCTTTTATAGATTCAGACTCGCTTTGTATTCTCTCTTTTTCAGCATTAGCATCTTGTATGATTCTTGAAGCATCTACTTTAGCCTGTTCAGACATAATATGCACTTCATTTTGCTTAGCTTTAAAAATTTCAAAAGCCTGATTTTTAGCATCTTCTATAATTCTCTGAGCCTCATCAGCAGCCTTTCTTCTCATATCTTTTAAATCTTCTTCCCACTGAGCTCTAAGTCCAGCAATCTCTGCCTCAATCTCTTCTATAGAAGGACCATGATATTCTTCCTGCTCTTCAAAATCTATCTCCTCCTGAAGCTTATGATGCGGTACAGCTATATTAACTTTTTGAGTAAGTTCAACAATACTTTTAGCCTTAAAAACCTTTTCTGGCATAATTTAAACTCCTAATTAATAATCAAAATAAATACACATCAAACAACCATTTCATCTTCACCAGCACGAGCAACAACGATATCACCTTGCTCTTCAAGCTTACGAATGATATTAACAATTTTCTGCTGAGCTTCTTCAACATCTTTAAGACGAACAGGTCCCATAAAGTCCATATCCTCTTTAAGCAATGCAGCAGCACGTTTAGACATATTTCTATAAACCTTATCTTGAGCATCAGAATCAACACTCTTAAGTGCCTTAGCCAAATCACTAGAATCAACTTCACGCAAAACTTTCTGTATAGCTCTGTCATCAAGTAAAACAATATCCTCGAATACAAACATACGTTTCTTGATTTCTTCTGCAAGTTCTGGGTCGTCTTCTTCCAAACTCTCGATAATACTTTTCTCTGTAGACCTATCAACACTGTTAATAATTTCAACTATAGAATCTATACCGCCCGCAGAAGTAAAGTCTTCACTAGCAAGTGTAGAAAGTTTTCTCTCAAGTACCCTTTCAACCTCTCTTAAAACCTCTGGGGAAGTTCTGTCCATTGTAGCAATTCTCTTAGCAACATCAGGCTGTATTTCTGAAGGCAATGCTCCTAATATGCTTGCTGCCTTTGGAGCTTCCAAATATGCCAAAATAAGTGCTATAGTTTGAGGGTGTTCACCTTGTATAAAGTTAAGCAAGTGAGCTGGGTCTGTACGGCGTATAAAATCAAAAGGTCTAACCTGTAATGAAGATGTTAACCTATTGATTATATCGCTTGCCTTCTGGCTTCCAACAGATCTTTCAAGCAAGTCTCTTGCATAATCTATACCGCCTTGAGTTATAAAGTCTTGAGCTATCATCATCTCTTGGAATTCTCTAAATACAGCATCTTTATCGGCAGATTCAATATTCTCAAGTCTCGCAATATCAAATGTGATTTGCTCTATTTCCTCTTCGCGTAAATGCTTGAATATCTCACTAGAAGCTTCCATTCCCAAAGAAACTAAAAATATAGCAACTTTCTGACGTCCGCTTAATACGCGTTGTTTTTTTTCTTTTTCATTATTAGCCGCAGCCATACTTAAACTCCTATTAAAATTTATAACTCAATATTTTTTTATTAACTTATTTATTTATCGTCTGCCATCCAAGTACGTAGCAACTGAGCAACATCCTCAGGTCTCTCATGGCTTACTCTTATAACCTCTTCCATAAGCTTCTTACGAGCCGCATCCTCTAAATTAATCTCACTCATAGGCTCTTCATTGGCATTCATCATAGCCTGTCTGCGCATTTCCATTTGTTTGCGTTCAAGCTCTTCTTCTCTAAGTCTACGTCTTCTTGCAAGCTCTTTCTGTATAGATCTGATTATAAGCACTAATATAAACAATGCTAATAATCCTATCATAGAAATTATAAGAACTCTCTTTATAAAATTGTTTCTTAATAATTTAGCATCTTCTGCATTAAATCTATCCCAATGGTCAAACTGAATATGTGTTACGCTAACTTGGTCTCCTCTCTTTAAATCATATCCTATAGCTGCCTGTACTAATGATGTAACATTTTTTATCTCATCAGCAGTTACTGGGTGATACTCTCTTAAATAACTAGTGCCGTTAGTAATAATAGCATTACCATTAGCATCATAAACCTTTGTCCATCTTCCGTCTAAAGCAACAGCTGCAGATATTTTACCTATCTGATAGCTTCCTTTCTTTATAGCCTCATATCTTTTGCTTAACTCATAGTTATCCTGACTATCTGTTTTTGTATATGTCTGCCATCTGTCTGTTTTATCTTTATATCCAGGAGGAACATTCTCCTCTGCACCAGCTGCACCTTGAGGTATAAATTGCTGACCTTTCCAATCTTCTGTTACTGTACGAGTTGATACTTGAACTTTGTTTGTAAATTGACTGTCATCATAAGGTGTTGTTGGGTCGTCTTCTTTAAGTATTATAGGAAGCACTAAATTATTTGTTATACTAATGTCGTCCCATATAAGCTCTAATGCTATTGTAGTTTCTACTCTGTTTGTATATATTCTTCCTAATGTTTGTCTTATTTTATTTTCTATCTTTTTTCTCTCTCTGTCAACTATCTTTAACTCTTCTTGAGCTACTTTTAATTTTAAATTTGCTGCCTCATCTGTAAAATCAGTTAATACATAACCTGTACTGTCTGTAATTGTTACAAACTCTGGTTTTAGTTTATCAACACCCATAGCTATTAATTGCTGCAAGCCTCTAACTGTTTTTGGGTCTCTTAAAACCTCTTCTTTAAAAGGCTGTGCTTTGATTACTACTGATGCTGTAACAGGTGAATCTACATCTGTTAAATATTCTTTCTTAGGAAATGCTAAATCAACTGTAGCTTCTTGTACAAAATCTAATTTAGTTAATAACTGTGTTATTGCTTTTGTTAGTGACCTTCTTTTATTAATATCCAATTCTGCATCTGTTATACCAATACGAGGAGCATCAAATAATTCCCAGCCGTCTACTCCCATTGGCATTCTACCTTCTTTTACTAATTCTAATTCTGCTTTGGCTTTATCAGCTTCATTGTTTAATGTAATAAATCCATTTCTATATTGATATTTTATATTATTTGCATCCAAAACAGCTATAACGTTTCTTGCATCTTCTTGTGTTAGTGCATTTTGAAATAATAATGTGCCTGCTCTTCTCGAAGTAAAAAATACTGTAGCTACTATTGCTCCCAAAGCAACTACTAATACCCCTATGAATATAGCTTTCTGTAGTTTTGTAGTTTTTGCGAAAATATTTTTTACTTGCCCAATTAATTTATTCACAAAATCCATTAGAATACCACCTTAAAAAGTTCTCTTTATATTGTATCGGTTATAGTTATGTTTACTTTATAAAAAAATTATGTTTATTTCCAAATTTTTTATATCTTTTATATATTAGTTTACATAATTATTTTTGTCAATAAGTAAACATAATATTTTTAACCCTTTATATTACTTTTTTCGCTTTTTAAAGGTTTTAGTATCACTTTTTATAATTTTTATAAATTAAAGATTTTGTATATAATTTTCAACCAAATCTAAAGCAAATAGTACGCTTAACTCTCTAATATTGTCTCTATCGCCGTAGAATATATTTTTATAAGCTTTTATATAGTTTTCTGCTGATATACACACAAATACTAATCCGACAGGCTTCTCTTCACTGCCTCCATTTGGACCTGCTATGCCGCTTATTGCTATTGATATATCACTATCCATCATTTTTCTGCTGTTTTCTGCCATTTCTAATACGCACTCTTCGCTAACAGCACCATATTTTGACAAAGTTTCTTCTTTTACACCTGTAATTTTATTTTTTATTCTATTAGAGTACGTTACAAAAGAGCCTTCAAAGCACTCCGATGAACCGCTTACAGATGTTATAGATGAAGCAAATAGCCCGCCTGTACAAGATTCACAAGAGGTAATTTTTAATTTCTTTTCAATAAGAAGATTAACTACATTTTTAGATTTTTCTTTTAATCTATTCATAATATTATCCTAAACAAAAATAACTTGCACCAAAAACATATATATAACAGTGCCTAAACCTATACTAATAAGCACATTTCTCTTAAAAATTTGAAAAATAGCTATTAAAACAATAGATATTATTTCAGGCAAACCATATGGGAATTTTATTATATTTATGTCTTTTATGCAATATATTACAAGCAATGCTATCATAGCATAAGGCATTGCATCTCCCAAATATTTTATATACCTTCTCTCAGCAATAGACTTTCTTATTATTATAAACGGCAAAGACCTTAAAATAATAGTACCCAAAACAACCATTAATGCAGTTATAAAAATTTCTCTATCACTCACTGAGTTTCCTCTCTTTATATTTATCAAGATTATAACTAATGCTTATAACTATAAATATCAAAACCATAGAAAATATTATAAATATATTAGTTTTAAATATTAAAATAGGTATAGAACATATAAGCCCTATAATAGCCCCCTTATGATTATTATCACTATCAAGCCACTGCTCTACAAATATAACCACAAACAAAGCAGTTAAAACAAAATCAAGTCCCTTAGTATTAAACCTAACAAAATTACCTATCAAACATCCAAGCAAAGTACCCAAAGCCCAATAAATATAATTTAAAAAAGAAACAAAAAATAAAAATGCCTTTCTGTTTACATTTTCAGGCACATTACCGCTGCAAAGTATAGAAAAAGTCTCATCACTCAAAGAAAATATTAAAAAAGGCTTCAATAAACCGCTGCCCTTGTATTTACTCACCATCGATATGCCATAAAAAGACATTCTTGAGTTTACTGTTAATGTTAATATAAAAGCATATAAAGGGTTAAAAGGAGCTAAAAACAAATAATTTATAGCAACATACTGCATACTTCCGCAGTAGGCTGCCATACTCATAAACATAGCAAGAAAAGTGCTAAACCCCTTCGCCTTCATCAATATACCATAAGCCATACCCAAAAATAAATATCCAATAAGAACAGGTATAGTCTTAGGCAAAGCATATTTTAACGATTCAATTAATTCTTCTTTTTTTATACTCATATATATTAATTTTATTAGATAGTTTAACAATATTATATTTTTGATTTTATATTCTTCACTTTGTTTTCATCTGTATACTTCACACCAAACTCAGGCGGTCTTAAAGCAGCACCCATAAATACATTTTCGTTTCTATATTGCATCGCACTTTCAACTGTTTTATTCGCTGTCATATGATATTCATTAGCTTTAAGAGTATCTTTTATATATTCAATATTTCTTTCATTTATTCCGCTTCCGGGCATTATTATTATTTTATCATTATATTTTTCAACTAATTCTTTTAGTTTTATTATACCGCTCATAACATTAGCTTCCCCGCCTGAAGTGAGTATTCTCTCAAATCCAAGCGATATAATATCCTCACAAGCCTCATTTAAATTACAGCTTACATCTATTGCCCTATGAAAAGTAGCTTTATTAGTTCCCCATAAGTCTAATAACTCTCTGCATCTAACTTTATCAACTTTTCCATCTTTTGTAAGTATTCCAAACACTATGCCGTCAATTTTTAATTCCTTCATGAGTTTTATTTCTTTTTTCATTACTTCAAACTCAATATCATCATAACAAAAATCTCCACCCCTAGGACGCACCATTGCATATATAGGTGTATTTAATTTTTCTCTCGCCAACTCTAAAACACCATAACTTGGAGTAGTTCCGCCCTCAAACATATTGCCGCAAAGTTCAACCCTATCTGCTTTGCCTTTTTCAGCATTAATGCAAGACTGTACACTGTCCACGCATATTTCTATTTTTATATTTTTATTCATATTATTTATACCTAATCAATTTATATTTAAAAACATATAAATTATACTAAAAAAATATTAATTGTCAAAAATTAATATTAATAATATATGTAATTATATTCAAAAAAAAATTAGAAATAATTTATATAATTAAATTCATTGATATTTATTTTTATGGGGTTATAATATATTAAAGTAATTAAAAAGGCGGTTTATATGGAAATAGGTGCTTATAGAAATTCAAATAACATTGCAAATATTTCAGCTGTTTCAGCAAATAAAAACACTCCAATAAGCGAAGTAGGTGTATGTAAAACTTGTGCCAATAGAACATATCAAGATGGTTCTAATGATATAGGAGTATCTTTTAAAACCCCAACACATATAAGCCCATCTAATGCACCATCAGCTGTAGCCTCTCATGAACAAGAGCATGTTGCAAACAATGAAAGAAATGCTCAAAAGTCTGGAGGTGAAGTTTTATTTCAAAATGTTACATTAAATACTTCAATATGCCCAGAATGTAAAAGAGTTTATGTTTCTGGAGGCGTAACAAAATCAGCAATATCAGCACCAAAAGACAAGGGCAATAATGTTGATACTTATGCTTAATAATTAGCAAAATATTTAAATATAATTAAGCAATAGGCATTATGCTAAAGTTCATAGATTCTATTACTCTAAGCAAAGCGTATGCTGTGTCTAATGAAGTAATACATGATATATTATTTTCAGCAGAAGCACGTCTCAATTCTAAACTATCAGAATGAGTTTTGCTGTCGGTTGCTATTGTATTAATAACATAATCAACTTTGCCAAGTCTTATAGTATCTATTATGTCTTCAAATCCGCTTTCATAAATCTTTGAAACTTCTTTTATATAAAGCCCTTCTTTTCTTAGGAAATTAGCAGTTCCTTTTGTAGCATATATTCCGTAGCCTATATTAGAGAATCTTTTTGCCATATCTACAATTTCAGGCTTATCATCATCTGCTATTGTAAAAAGAACATTTCCTTGAAGAGGTATTTTTATTCCGCTTGCAATTAGTGCTTTATATAATGCTTTTTCAAAATTAATATCAAAACCCAATGCCTCGCCTGTACTTTTCATTTCCGGACCAAGCACAGTGTCTACTCTTCTTAATTTGGCAAAAGAAAATACAGGAGCTTTAACAAATACTTTATCAGATTCTTTTTTATATAAATCATTATACCCTTGCTCTTTTAATGATTTGCCAAGTATGCACATTGTAGCAATATTAGCCATAGGTACATTAGTTATCTTGCTTAAAAAAGGAACTGTTCTGCTGCTTCTCGGATTAACTTCAAGAACATATACATTATCATCTCTATCAACTATAAATTGTATGTTGTAAAGCCCTATAAAATTAAATCCTTCTCCTATTCTTTTTGTATAATCAATAATACTGTCTTTTACTTTTTTTGAAATAGTTTGAGCAGGATATACGCTTATAGAATCTCCAGAGTGAATACCAGCTCTCTCTATATGCTCCATTATGCCGGGTATGAATACATTATGCTCACTATCAGCAATAGCATCAGTTTCTATTTCTTTTCCTACAATATATTTATCAATTAATATAGGAGCTTTATTGCTAACTTCTTTTACAGCAGTCTCCATATATATTTTTAAAGCACCATCATTATAAACTATCTCCATAGCACGTCCGCCTAATACATAACTAGGACGCACCAAAACAGGATATCCTATTTTATTTGCTATTACTAAAGCCTCATCAACTGTTATAGCAGTTTCACCTTTAGGCTGAGGTATATTAAGAGTTTTTAACATTTCTTCAAACTCATGTCTGTCTTCAGCTCTGTTAATATTTTCTAAAGAAGTGCCAAGTATATTAACCCCATGCATAACAAGTTTTTCAGCAAGATTTATTGCAGTTTGACCTCCAAATTGAACAATAACTCCTTTAGGTTTTTCAAGCTCCACTATATGCATAACATCTTCTATAGTGAGAGGTTCAAAATAAAGTTTATCAGATATTGAAAAGTCTGTTGATACTGTTTCAGGGTTATTGTTTATTACTATAGCCTCGTATCCTGCTTCTCTTATAGTCATAACTGAATGCACAGTAGAATAATCAAACTCCACCCCCTGACCAATTCTTATAGGTCCAGAACCTAAAACAATAATGCTTTCTTTACCGCTTTTAATAGATTCATTTTCTTTCTCATAAGTAGAATAAAAATAAGGCGTCTCACTTTCAAACTCTCCCGCACAAGTATCAACCATTTTGTATACAGGAACTATACCATTTTCATGTCTTAATTTGTATATATCAATTTCTTCCATTGCCCAAACTTTAGCTATATAACTATCCGAAAAACCTCTTTCTTTACATTCCCTTAAAACTTCTATATCCATTTTGTTTTTAGATAATTTATTTTCTAACTCTATTATATTTTTTATTTTATCCAAAAAAAATTTATCAATATGGGTAATATCAATTATGTCTTTTATATCTTCTTTTCGTCTTAAAAGTTCAGCTATAATAAATATTCTCAAATCATCTCTTAATTCTATACGCTCCCACAATTTTTTTGTTGTATATTCAGAAACATCTTTATGAATTATATGATCACATTTTATTTCAAGAGAGCGAACAGCTTTTAGAAAAGATTCTTCAAAATTACGCCCTATGCTCATTACTTCACCTGTAGCTTTCATCTGTGTGCCTAATTGTCTGTCGGCGTTAGGGAATTTATCAAATGGTAGTCTTGGGAACTTTGTAACTATATAATCAATAGAAGGCTCAAAGCAAGCAAAACTTTTTTTAGTGATAGGGTTAAGTATTTCATCTAAAGTCATACCCACAGCTATTTTTGCACTTATTTTAGCAATAGGGTATCCTGTAGCCTTACTTGCCAAAGCACTTGAACGAGATACCCTAGGATTAACCTCTATTATATAATACTTAAAACTATTTGGGTCTAATGCAAGCTGCACATTACAGCCGCCGCATATTTTTAAAGCTCTTATTATTTTAAGGCTCACATTTCTAAGCATTTGATTTTCTCTATCGCTTAATGTTTGACAAGGAGCAACAACTATACTATCTCCCGTATGTATTCCAACAGGGTCAACATTTTCCATATTACATACCACTATAGCATTGTCATTATTATCACGCATAACCTCATATTCTATTTCTTTGTACCCCGCAATGCTCTTTTCAACCAAACATTCATGAACAGGGCTTATTTTTAATCCAGTCTCACATATCTCAATTAATTCTTTTTCATTGCGTGCAAATCCGCCCCCAGTTCCTCCAAGTGTATATGCAGGACGCACCACCAAATGATAGCCTATTTTATTTGCAAACTCTATTGCCTCTTCAACACTATGTACAATCACACTTTCTGGCACAGGCTCATTTATATCATTCATAAGCTTCTTAAAAAGCTCTCTGTCTTCAGCAGTATTTATGGCATTCAAATCTGTTCCTAATATTTCAACATTATATTCATCTAATATACCGCTTTCAGCAAGCTCAACAACTAAGTTTAAACCAGTCTGCCCGCCCAAAGAACCTAATATTGCATCAGGTCTCTCTTTATAAATTATTCTCTTAGCAAAATCCAAATTAATAGGCTCTATATAAACTTTATCTGCTATAGCGGCATCGGTCATTATTGTAGCAGGATTTGAATTGATAAGCACAACTTCGTATCCTTCTTCTTTTAAAGACTGACAAGCCTGAGTACCCGCATAATCAAACTCTACAGCCTGTCCTATAATTATTGGACCTGAACCTATTACCAATATTTTTTTTATATCTGTTCTTTTAGGCATTTTTCTCTCCGTAATTATTATTCATCATATCAATAAACTTATCAAATAAATACTTGCTGTCCTCTGGTCCGGGGTTAGATTCTGGGTGATATTGAACAGAAAATACCGGAAATTTTTTATGTTTTAACCCTTCGCAGCTTTCATCATTTAGAGATATATGAGTTAAAATTAAGTCTGTATTTACTAAACTCTCTTTTTCAACAGCATAACTATGATTTTGACTTGTGATGCTTACTTTGTTAGTTTCCAAATCTTTAACAGGGTGATTGCCTCCTCTGTGTCCGAACTTTAATTTAATAGTGTTAGCACCGCATGCCAAGCTTATAAGCTGATGCCCTAAGCATATTCCAAATATTGGCACTTTTCCTATAAGCTCTTTTATTGTTTTTATAGACTCTTTTACATCTTTTGGGTCACCCGGTCCGTTTGAAAGCATTACTCCGTCTGGATTTAAGGCCATTATGGTTTTAGAATCTGTATCATAAGGTACTACTATTAAATCGCAATCTCTTTTGCTTAACTCTCTTATTATTCCAAGCTTTGCACCAAAATCTATTAACACAACTTTTTTTCCTCTATTTGGTATAGGGAAAGCATTTTTTGTAGAAACTCTTTTTACATGGTCATTCATATATGGTGTTTCTTTTAACATTTCTACTATATCATCTTTATTTTCTATAGTATCGCTCATTATAGCTTTTAATGTTCCTACTTCTCTAATCTTTTTCGTTATCGCTCTGGTATCAATATTTTCTATGGCAGGAATATTTTTTAGTTTCAAAAACTCATCTATATTTTCTGCATTCCTAAAATTATTAGGGCTTTTACAAGCCTCTTTTACTATAAGACCAAATATTGCAGGATTAAGACTTTCAAAATCATCTCTGTTTATGCCGTAATTTCCTATTAAAGGATAAGTCATAACAGTTATTTGCCCGCAGTATGATAAATCAGATAACACTTCCTGATAACCTGTCATAGATGTATTAAAAACTAATTCACCTATCTTAAAATTATCAGCACCAAAACCAATGCCTTCATAATAACTTCCGTCTTCAAGTATTAAATAACGTTTCAAATTTGCACCTTCCTATATTCTAAATTTTTTTTAGGTTTTTAGTTAAAATAAAAAAAAGATTGGAAATCAACTGAAAGTCAATCTCCAATCTTTTTCTAAGATTATTATAAAACTGCCTAACTCGCAGAATTTTTTTTGTTTGAAAATGTTTAAAAATCATAACTTTATTTTGTTTTTTTATTTTAAATAACTATAACATATATAATTAATATTACAATCATTTTTTATAAAAAGCAAAATAAAAGTTTATATGCTTATTTTTAACTATTTTGTGCTAGGTCCAAATTTAAATCCTACTTGCAAACCTATATCAAAACTAGAATAAGTAACATCTTCAACTGCCAAGTAATTACCAAACTGAGGATAATTATTAATAAAATTATTGTTTATAGAATATACTGTAGGCTCTAAACCAAAATCATATCCTAAATATAAACCAACATTAATAGCTAAATTTTGAGCAAAGAATATAGAATAATCAAAAGTTAATTTTATATAAGGTATAACTTTAGTAATAAAATTACTAGAAATATAATTATAATCAATTTTTGTACTGCCTTTAGCACTTCCTATTTTATAATAATATTTACCACCTAAAGGCACTTTAACTCCAGCACCAATTCCTATAGCAAAATTATAAATATTAAACTTTGGAAGTATTCCAACTTGAAGGCTTTCAAAAGTATAAGTATCAGAAATATTTTTATCAAGTTTGCTTATATAAGAATAACTATCATGACTATAACCCAATTCTCCAAGCACACTTACCCCCATATTAGTATTAATGGCAAACATATATCCAAGCTGAACAGAAACACCAGCATCTAGGCCAATACCATTATTTTTACCAATAGCATTTCTAACTTCACCATTATGAAGATTATTATAATACTCACCCCAATCAGTTAAATCATAATCATAAACACCAAAACTCATACCAACAGGCACATTTAAAATAAACTCAAAGCCACTAGCAGCAAAACTTGTAGCTGTTATAAAAATAAAAACAAAAATAGAAAATATAATTTTTTTCATAAATTGCACCGCCAATTTTTATAATATCTTATATATAATATTATAGCTTTTTCATAATTTTTTTCCATAATTTTATATATTTTTATTTATAAATATAAAAAAATAAATATTTTCTAATATCCAATAATAGCAGAATCAGTTCTATAGTCGCACCCGCCATATAATACATTATTCTCATTTCTAAACACTATCTGCCCTCTTCCAAAATAACCAAAATTATTCAACTTATCTTTTTTTATTATATTATGCCCCTTACTCTGAAGCTCTGATGCTAAATTATTATCAAAATTATGTTCTAACTCTATATTTTTTTCACCCACCCATTGCCATCTTGGCTTATCTAATGCACTTTGCGGATTGAGATTATCGTCTATCATATTTCTTAAAACCTGCAAATGACCCTGAGGCTGCATAAAAGCTCCCATTACTCCAAATGCACCAATAGGTTTATTGTCTTTACATAAAAAACCAGGTATTATAGTGTGATACGGTTTTTTTCTTGGTGCTATAAAATTGGCTGATGATTTATATAATGAAAAATTAGCTCCTCTATTATGCAAGGCAATCCCTGTCTCTGGTATAACTATTCCGGAACCAAAGCCCATATAATTACTCTCTATAAAAGAAACAATATTTCCATAAGAATCAGCAGCTGCTAAATAAACCGTATCTCCGCTATTAAATATATAATTTGAAGGTTCTAATGCCTTATTTTTAGTTATAAGTTTTGCTCTTTCTTTGGCGTAGTCTTTTGAAAGCATCTCCTCAACTCTTACTTTCATGTGCTTTTCATCTGCTATATATTTTTTGGTGTCTGTAAATGCAAGTTTTAATGCTTCTATATCATAATGCGTATTTAACTCATCAAAATTACTGAGTATATTTAATGCCATTAGCACTGTTATTCCATGTCCATTTGGAGGTATCTCATAAACATCATAGCCCCTATAGTTTGTAGTTATAGGCTCTACCCAAGTCGGATAATAATCATTTAAATCTTCTTTAGATAAATAGCCTCCATATTTTTTCATAAAGCTATCTATCTTCTCAGCAATCTCTCCCCTATAAAAACTCTCTGCATAAGTATTTCCTATTTCAAATAAAGTTTTCGCATGATGCGGAAGTTTTACAATGCTGCCAAGTTCTGGAGCTTTGCCGTTAAAACTAAAAGTATCAAACCAGTATTTAAACTCTTCTCTCTTGTTATTATCAGAAACTTTCAAATAATTGTTAAAAGCAATATTCCAATCGAAAGCTACTTGCGGCTGTAATGCATATCCTTCTTCTGCATATCTAATAGCAGGCTCCAAAACTTCTAACAGTTTTAACTTACCGAATTTTTTACTTAAAGCAGCCCATGTAGCAGGAATACCTCCAACAGTGATAGGTATAAGTCCATAATGAGGAACACTATCCAAATTAAGCGACAATATTTTATCAACATCTAAATTCTTTGGCGAAAAACCGCTTCCATTTATAGCATGCAATTTATTATCAAAATAAACTATAGCAAAAGCATCTCCTCCAAGACCGTTTGAAGTAGGCTCTACCACAGTTAAAGCAGCAGCAGTTGCAATGGCACTATCTATTGCATTTCCGCCTTTTTTTAATATCTCTATACCAGCCTCTGTTGCTAATACATTACTGCTTGCAACCATACCCTTACTTCCAAATACAACATTTCGAGCAGAATTATATTCATTATTATAAAAATTAAATCTCATTAGAAATACCTTAAAATATTTATTATTAAATTATACATCATAAAAAAAATATCACCATTTAATTATAAAAAATTTATTTAATACTATAGTTAAAAAATACCTCACTGCTCCCGCCCTTTATTCTTTTTTGTAAAACTTAAAAAATATAAATTTATTTTTCTTATACTGCCTAATCAGAAATTCTAACCCCCACCCTAAATTTTGTAAGATTTACAATCTCCCAACCGCACGCTAAACTAAATAAAAATATATAAATTAGACTTGTTTCAAAACTAAATTAATAAATAATTACACTGTTTATTTTTTAGTATTTTATCTTTATAATTGGGGCTTTGCCCCAAACCCCACTTCTTTTGCGACCGTAGGAAGTGCCTTCGGTATTGGCACAAAGAAGCAAAAAGACTGCAATTATATACATTAAAATTTATTATTATACAACATGTAAAACATTGTCTTGTAAGTAAAATTATTTTTATTTTTTTCAACTAATTTTGTCAAGTACTTTTGAAACAAGTCTATTGATTACAAATACAATTTAAACTTATATTGATAGTTTATTTAACGTGCGGTAAAATAGGCTTATATACTAATCAACGCTTGGGCGGGTATGCTTTTTTAGTTTGGCATTATAAAATATAAAAGCAATAATTTTAAATAATACAGAAAGCTAATAAGGGCGGGGTATTAAAATATAGTTAAAAATTATTATACTGCCTATTTTAAAATATTTACAGCCAAACACTAAACAGATTTTTTTATGCTGTGCACAGGAGCCAGACATATTGCAGTTAGGAATTCCTTAATTTCTTAAAGTATAGCATAGGTGTATCATAATTTA
>NZ_CAKVGN010000015.1 GCF_934747485.1 uncultured Brachyspira sp.
GCTATTTATATTATAAGGAATACCTACTTTATTTTAACTAAAAAACGTGCAATATCTATGGCTCCTAAACAAATTTTTATGTATTAGAATATTGAAAAAATAAAATTCCTATAGAAGATTATAGTAATATAAGATATATTTTATAATAAAAAATAATTTATTGATTTAGTTTTGCAACAAACCTATTAAATCTATTATTACAAATATAATTAGTGAATAAAATACTATAATCAATTAAATTTATTTATTTTTTATCATTTTTGCCTTTAAGAAGCGGCATATAATCAAAAAATGAATATATAGTAATAATAGTTACAACAAGTAAACTATAATATATTATTTTATCATAAGGCAAAACTATAGAAGTATATTTAAGTATCTTTATTAAAAATATTATCACAACAGCCATAGCCCTTGAAGCAGTTTTTAATTTTCCGCTAAACTTGGCAGCAACAGCAAATCCTCTAAGCCCTCCAAGTATCCTTACAAACATAGAAAACATATCCCTATAAAGCGAAATAATATACATCCACATAGGCATAGAGCCTTCATACAAAAATATTGTAAACATAGTAATATGAAAAACAGTATCAGCAAAAGGGTCTAACACTTTACCCAAATCACTTACTATGTTTAATTTTCTCGCTAACATACCGTCTAAAGCATCGGTTATCTCTAATACAATTAAAAATATTAAAGCAAGCACTGCCGTAATGATAGAATTATAAAAATACAAAAATATCACTAAAGGCGATAAAATAATTCTGCTGAAGCTAAGTAAATTAGGAATATGCTTTTTCATAGTTTTATCCTTAAATTATTTTTATAAAATTATTTTTCTAAACTCTCGTATAATTTAAGACTCTCTTCAGAGGTTAATGCTTCTTCATTATCTTCCACACTATCGCTTTTTTCATAATAATCTTTACTTCTCATAGCAGCATCATATATAGAATAATCTACCTCATAAACTATACCGCTTTTAGGCTTTACATATATTCTGTCATCTACAGTATAAATTAATTCATAAACTTCTTTAGTATTATCTTGCATATATATTGTAATAACAGCATCTGGAACTTTGAATAACTGCTTCATCAAATCTTGATCATATACAAAAGCAGACGCCTTTACTAAAGATAAAGTTTCAAAATCTCTGTATGCCTTATCTAAATCTGTTTGCTCAGCCAAATCATCAACAACCCAATTAGTTCTATTTAATTTTTCTATTGTGTTAGTATAATCTTTAGTAGCAACTTCTATCATTTTTACAGAATCTAAAACTATAGGGCTTTCAAATATCTCTTTATCTCTAAGCATATCTACTGTTTTTTTAAGAGCTTCTATATAAACATATTCCACACTAAAATACTCATCATTATATTTCACATAATATCTCTCGCCGTCAGGAGTTTTATTTCCAACATATATTTTATGTTCTTTTTTTCCGTCCCAAACTGTAAACTCATTAGTTGGATTATCTAAACCAAAAGATGAAACTTCACTTAAATTTGTTATTATCAAATCTATATTAAGAGTATTAAAGTTCTTAACATTCGCAAAAGCTTCCATTTGATCAACTTTATAATTGTTATCCGGAGAAGTTATAGTCCAAATATTATTTTTCTTTTCAACTGTAATATCCTCGTTATCATATACAAGATGATATTTATTTACATTGGTTTCGTTAAGCTCAAAAATCTGAGTTCTTGGCTTATTTGCTATTAATTGCTCTTTTTTATATTTAGTGGTAAAGAAAGCAGCAAAGCTAATAATGATTAATACTGCTAAAAGAATAATTATTTTTTTTAAGTTTTTATTCATATGTTTATCCTAATTTTATTTTTTATATATCTTATTTTCTGTTTTGAAGAATTATATTTGCTAAATACAAAAATATAGTAGTTACAGAAAGAAAATAAACAATATCTCTTAAATCTATTACCCCTCTTGCAATATTTGCAAAATGATAATCTCCGCTAATAAATAATATAAAATTAGAAGTATTTGGGAAAAGAAGCCCCAAAAACTTTAATAGTATATTTAAAGATACCATTATAGCTAAAGCAACAATCAAAGCTATTATCTGATTTTTTGTAACAGATGAAGCAAACACCCCTATAGCACATAAAGCAGATATTAAAAATACACTTCCAACATATCCTCCTATCACAGGACCAATATCTAATCTTCCCAAAAAAAGCAAAGTGATAGGATAAAGTATTGTAGGCACTAAAGCAAAAAGCATAAATACTACAGCAGATAAAAACTTGCCCATTATAATATCTAATGTAGTTACAGATTGAGTGCTTATTAATTCATAAGAACCGCTTGAAAACTCGCTCGATAATAAACCCATTGTAATAGGCGGTATTATTAAAGAAAGTATAAAAGGCAAAATTGAAAAATAATCCTGCATATCATTTTGCGATATTATAAAAAATCTTGAGAAGAAATATATTCCTGAAGCTATTAAAAATATTGCAGAAAATATATATGCTATTGGCGATAAAAAAATATGCCTTAATTCTTTTTTTAATATTATTGTTGTTTTATTAAAAGAAAAAACATTAGTCATTAATTTTCTCCTTTAGTTAAAGTATGGAACACTGTCTCTAAATTCTCTTTCTCTTTTACAAACTCGTATATTATCCAATCTGTACTTTTTATAAATTTGTATACCTTTTCAATAGGCTCTTTGTCTGTTGTTTTTATAATAATTGTTTTTATATTATTATCATCTTCTTCAATTAAAGTTATATCTTGAATATTTTCTAAACTATTTAATTTTGCTTTTATAGTATCAAAGTTATCATTAGTTTTTAGAGAAAGTTTAATAGAAGCTATTTTGTTGTCAACGCTTAAATGTTTAGGGTCATTATCAGCAATAATAGTTCCCTTGTTTATAATAATAGCCCTCGAACAAGTAGCCTCAACTTCGCTTAATATATGCGTAGATATTAAAACAGTCTTTTCTTTTCCAAGTTCTTTTATAAGCTCTCTAATTTCAACAATCTGATTAGGGTCAAGTCCATTTGTAGGCTCATCTAATATAAGTATTTTAGGGTCATGTATAATAGCACCAGCAAGCCCTACTCTTTGTTTATAACCCTTAGAAAGCTCTCCTATAGGTTTGGATATTACATCTTTAAGAGAACAAGCTTCTACTACATAATTAAGTCTCTCTGACAATTTATTTCTATCTAACTCCTGTATATCAGCCATATAAACTAAATAATCAAAAACACACATATCATTATATAAAGGAGCAGATTCTGGAAGATATCCTATTATTTTTTTTATCTCTATATCTTTATCTAAAATACTCTTTCCATCTATTATAGCATCTCCGCTTGTAGGAGAAAGGTATGATGTTAATATTCTTAAAGTTGTGGATTTGCCGGCACCATTAGGCCCCAATATGCCAACAATCTCTCCAGATTTTATTTCAAAACTAATGCCCTTCAAAGCTTGAAAATCATCATAATATTTAGTTAAATTCTTAACAGAAATCATCTTATCTATATCCTTAAAACTTTTATTGAAACAAAAATTTATAATCTAAATTATTAAAACCGTATAATCTGCAACCAATGAAAAAATATTATAATATAAATAATAGAAAATCTCAACTATAACAAAATCGTTTCAAAATTAAATTAGTAAATAGCATTTAATAGACTTGTTTCAAAACTAAATTAATAAATATTTATATGTTTTTAGTTTAATATTTAGTATGTAAAATATAATTAGTATTACTTTCTTAACTTGCACTTTTTGGTTCTTTGACGAAGTCCGCACCGCGAAGGCGGGAAAAAGAACAATTATTATAAACTTAAAAATTTTTATGTTTTTATTATTTGTAGTGGCTTTGCCCCCTGCGAAGCGTACCCGTAGGGTAAAACCCCAGTTCTTTTGCCGATAGGCACCTACTCGGTATTGGTATAAAAGAACCTTATATCCTACGGATACACTTCGCGAAGAACTGCATTTTTATATAATAAAATAATTAATGATACAACATGTAAAACACAATTTTATAACTAAAATTATGTTGAAAATTACACAACTAATTTTGTCAAGTACTTTTGAAACAAGTCTAATAGTTTTTAATAGTAAGACATTAAAATGTTATAAGATTTTTTAAAATAAATAATTATATATAAGCTTAACTAATCAAGATAATATTTACACATATTGAGAACATATATTAATAATTATGATTCATTCACAAAAACTAAAAATAGGTATTTTTTTTTATTTTACAACTTATATATTGTTTTTTTAAACTCAAAACTTCATATAATATAAAATATTCTATTACAAGAGGTCTTTATATATGGAAAATGAAATCTTATTATATAATTTAGGCTACAATATAAGATTACTTAGAAAAAGCAAAAAGATGACTATAGATACCTTAGCCGAAAAAGCAGGCGTATCAAGTAAATATTTACAAGGTATAGAAGTTGGTAATAGAAACATATCAATAAAAAGATTGAATAAAATAGCAAAAGCTTTAGAAACAACACCAGAAAGTTTGTTAACTATAAAAAGCAATAATTTAGAAAATAGAGATGATAAATTATTAAATACATTTGAAAAGCTTAAGCAAGTAGAATCTAGTAAATTAGATATTATTTCTAATCTAATTGATGATATAAATAAATTAGTAGTTTTAGACAATGATAAAAAAAGACCTTAAACAAAAATCGTTTTTGTTATAGGTCTTTTTATTTATCAAAAATTCATTAGGCAATTCTTAATTAATAGCTAATAATGTTTCTTGTAATGCTGCCATATAATCTTTAGCTCTTGAAACATTAGGATTATCCGGATAAGTATTAACAAATGTGTCTAAAGCTTTATAAGAATCTGAATATCTTCCAACTTTGAAATATGATAAACCAATATAAAGCAAAGCCTCAGCATCAAGTGTATAAACATTATTTAATCTTACTTTATTAAAATATTCTACAGCCTTATTATAATTTTTTTCATTATAGTAAGACTCTCCAATTTTAAATAAAGCCTCTTCCTGATGTTTGGTTCTAGGGAAAAGAGAAGCTATTTTATTATAATACATTCTCGCCTTAGTATAATTCTTTTCAACATACATTCTATGAGCTATAGCAGGAACCTGAATAAGATAAGTTCTCACAACCTCATTATAATATATGCTAGTATGATAATATTTTAAGAAATCTTCGTATATTTCAAAAGCCCTGTCATACTCATTCATAGCAAAATAAACTCTCGCCCTTCCCAAAACAGCCAACTCTCCGTCAGACCTTAAAAAATAACTCAAAGCTTCGCCATACTTTTTTTCAAAGAACAATTGATATCCATATTGCATATTTATAGTAGAAGCCAAAGATTTATCAGAAGGTTTTAAATTATTCTGCAATTTAGTAATAATATATTGGTCAGCACTATTTTCTAATCTTGCTATATCCGCATAAGCTATTATAGCATCAAGCTGATAGGCTTCAAACCCTACACCATCTATTATTTCAGACAAACGATTTTTAGCTAAATTATAATTCTTCATTTTTTTTAATGAATCAGCTACAAGAAAATAAGATTCGGCCACATTGCTGACAGGCTTTGACCTGCTGTCTATAGACAAATATTCATTTAAATTATTAATAGCTTCATTATAATTTTCTAATTCATAATATCTTTTTCCCTTTTGGAAATATCTTTCAGGAGAAGATAATACAGAAACTTTAGTGATAAAAACACCTATCAATATAGCTACTACCGTAATAACAGACGCTAAAACTGCTGCGTAAGTTTTCATAATCTCTCCTTTTTTTATTATAAATCGCTTAAAACCTGATTAATCCAGAAATTAACTTCATTAGGATTAATAGATTTTATTTTTTTAAGTGTATCTAAAGCATTCTTTTTTCTTCCGGTATTTTTATAAGACTTACCAAGCAGCAAATTAATATCATAATATAAAGCACTATCAACTTTTTTTCTTGATATAGGCTCTAAAATAGAAATAGCTCCGGCATAATTATTAGCTCTAAATTGAGCTAAAGCCCTCTGATACTCAGAACTATATCTCTGATATTCTGTTGGAGTTGTCTTTTTAGTATTATCTTTTTTTATCTCAACTATATTCTCATTCTTACTATTTGTAAAAGTAGTGATTTCTAATTCATTGGTAACGTTTTCAATCATACGGCTTTGATTTGTAAAGTCATTAGTATTATCCATCTCATTAGTATACAAATTATCATTAGTAGGATTAATTATATATATCTTTGTAGTATTATAATAATTAGTATAATTGTTAGTGTAATAATTAGTATAATTATAATAATTAGTAGTAAAAACTATTCCCCTATTTGAGTCTATTCTATTAGTAGTGTAATAGAGATCAACATAGTTAGTAGGAGGCAATATACTATAATTTGTATCAAATAAATTAGTATTAGGGTAATAACTTAAAAAATCATTACTGTTTACTATATTTGTAATCATATCATTTGTGAAGTAAGTATTATTAGTATCAAAATCATTAGTAATAATATCGTTTGTAATAATTTCATTAGTATTTATTTCATCACTGAAATTAGTTATATCATTTTTAAATTGGTCATAATACTCAAACTGCATCAAATCCATATTCTCTGTAGCGGTATAGAAATTAATATTATCTATATACGATATTACAGCATAATAATATTTATCGTATTTAGGCAAATTATCATATATAGTATATGTAGTAGAAGCATTTGTAGCCTTTGTAGAAGCGACTACTTTTGCATTAGTAAGCACAACTTTACTTAATATAGGCTCTTCGCTTCTATAAACATAATACATCAAATTGGGGTGATATATACCAACCCAGCTCACTTCCACTTTATTTTCTTCTATATGTTTAATATTAAGTTTAGTTACAAGTCTTCGAGAGTTAGGCAAATCATTATAACTTTCCATACTAATTCTATCAGAAGATGTCTGAGCAATCAAACTAGTGTATAAGTATATAAAGGCCACTAATACTAAAGTTAATAATAGATATAATTTATTGTTATTTAATCTTTTCATCATTATTATCCTCTTTGTACTACTACAATACTCGGATGCATATATAATAAATTTTAACTATACTCTATAAAAAAATAAACAAAAACTCTATATTTTTTCCATAATCATAGCAATTAAAAATCCAAAGCACATAGATAAAACAGTAGCTGTAAGCATTCCCAAACTTAATGTTGTGATATTAGGCCATAAACTTAAAAAAGACACAACAATTATTCCAAGTACAAAACCAAATAATACAGACTTATGTTTTTGTATAACAATGGTAACAAGTTTAGAAATAGTAAAAATACCTATAGCAACTCCAAGACCTAAAAATATTAATGGATATACATTGGCAAAATTTTTAGTAAGAGTAGATACAAGATTAGATACATTCTCATACTCGCCCAATATCAATAAAAGCAAAGAGCCGGATATTCCCGGTATCACCATAGCAACAGCAGCAGCTATACCGCATAAAAATAATTTGATTCCATAAAATATAGAAAAATCTCCAGTATATGTAGTCTCTCCTGCAGGCTTATTAATATCAAAATAAACAAATATTGCCATTATAAAAGCACCTATAAAGAAAGAGATAAATACTTTAAAATCGAATTTATCTATTGTTTTAGTAACGAAAGGGAAAGAACCAAGTATAAGCCCTACAAAAAATATCTTAGTAGGTATAGGATAATACTGAAACAAATAGTTAATAATATTTAGAAAAAGAACTATTGAAATGCCGGCACCCAAAAAAACAGGCACTAATATTTTTAAGCTCTCTCCTACTTCCTTCCATTTTAATTTAATAATAGCGGTAGGCAAAATAGATATAGCATAAGTAAGATTTTCGTATATTCCAAGTACAAATGCTATAGTTCCACCCGAAACACCCGGTATAGCATTAGCAATACCTATAGCCATACCTTTAACAAGATAAGATATATAATTTCTTATGTTCATTTTATTCTCTTTTAAGTTATTTGATTTAGATTTTTATGGTTTTTATTAACATATAAAAAATAAAGTGATTAAAAAATAAGCCATGTATAAAAACACATGGCCTTTTAAAAGTCTAATTATTCTACAACAGCTATAATCTCAACTTCTACCAAAGCATCTTTAGGTAAAGCCTTAACAGCAACAGTGCTTCTTGCAGGAGGATTTTCTGTGAAGTATTTAGCATATACTTCATTGAAAGCAGCAAAATTAGCCATATCGCTTAAGAAACAAGTAGTTTTAATAACATTAGCAAAAGTTAGATTTTCAGATTCTAATAAACCTTTAATATTTTCCATTACTCTTTCTGTTTGTGCTTGAATATTGTTTTCAGCCATAGCACCGCTAACAGGGTCTAAAGGTATTTGACCTGAAGCAAATATAAAATTTCCGCTTTTAACAGCTTGAGAATAAGGACCTATAGCTTGAGGTGCTTTATGAGTTTTTATTATTTTTTTCTCCATAAAAAATTCTCCTTTTTTTTATATTATTAATTTAATCACCATTTTATCTGATGAATTATAATAATTTTTTACAAAATATCAAGCAAATAATAAAAAACTTTGTATATTTTATACAAAATAAAACAAAATAAAATATAAAATATATTTATTAAAAAATGCTCTTGACAATTTTTTATTATATAGTATAATTCGGTACTCATAAGCTTTTAGAAATAAAAAAATCAATACTGGGGTGTCGTCAAGCGGTAAGACAAGTGGTTTTGGTCCATTTATTCGGGGGTTCGAATCCTCCCACCCCAACTTTTCTTTATTTATGGTTGTTAATTATGGGTATAGAAGAAGAAATATTAGTTTTAAGCGGTACAGCTAACCCTCAGCTTGCTAAAGATGTTGTTGATAATTTAGGTATTAAATTGGGCAATATGCAAATACGCAAATTCGCTGACGGTGAAACTTTCGTACAAATAGAAGAAACTGCAAGAAATAAAGATACATACATAATTCAGCCTACAGGAAGACCTTCCAGTAATGAAAGCTGGATGGAATTATTTTGTGTAATAGATGCCTTAAAAAGAGCTAGTGCTAAAAGAATTACTGCTGTTATACCCTACTACGGCTATTCTAGGCAAGATAGAAAAAATGAGCCGAGAGTACCTATAACTGCTAAATTGGTAGCTAATCTTCTGCAGGCTTCTGGTGTTCACAGAGTTTTAGCACTTGATTTGCATGCTGCTCAGATACAAGGCTTTTTTGATATACCTGTTGATCATATGCTTTCTAAAAATGTTTTCTTAGAAAAAATAAGAAAGGATATAGATATATCAAATGCCATGGTTGTATCTCCGGATATAGGCGGCGTAGGAAGAGCAAGATTTATAGCAAAGACCCTTAATCTTGATATTGCTATTATAGACAAAAGAAGAGACAGAGCCAATGAATGTGAGGTTATGAATGTTATCGGCAATGTAGAGGGTAAAGATGCTATTATTATAGATGATATTATTGATACTGGCGGAACATTGCTTAAAGGTATTGCCGCTCTTAAAAAAGCAGGCATGAGAAAAATATACATATTCATAACTCATGCAGTATGTTCAGGCGATGCTTATGAGAGAATTAATGCAAGCGAAGTAGAAAAACTTTATATCACTGATAGCTTAAAAGTAATGACAGACAGATTAGGCAGCAAAATAGAAGTGCTTTCTGTTGCTCCTGTTATTGCTAATGCTATTAAATATATACATTTAGAACGCTCTATAAGCGTTTTATTTGATCAGTAAAACATTATTTTTTGAAGGAAACTAAAATGAGTGAAAATTACACTATTAAAGCTTTACAAAGAGACACTACTAAAAAAAGCGTTGGCCACAAACTAATCAATGACGGATATGCTTTAGCTACTCTTTATGGAAGAGGAAAAGAGTATTCTATTGCTGTAGAATTAAAAGAATTCGTAAAAGTATTCTCTTTAGCTGGACAGCATGATATTATTACTTTAGATATTGAAAATGATAAAGCAAGAGAAGTTTTAGTAAAAGACTATCAGCTTGACGGCATTAAAAGAACTATCAGACATATAGATTTCTATGAGATAGACAGAAACAAAAAAATCAAAACTTTTGTACCTATTCGTATCGAAGGTACACCTGAAGGCGTTCGCTTAGGCGGCGGTACATTAGAGCAAGTTGAATATGAATTGCCTATAAAAGCTTTCCCTGCTTCTATACCTAGAGAAATTACTATCGATGTTACAGACCTTAAAGTTGGAAGCAGCTTACACATAAGCGATATCAAATTCCCTGAAGGCGTAGACCCTGTAGGTGATGCTTCTAAAGCTGTTGTTACTGTTGTTACTACACAAGATGAAGATACTCCTAACAAAGGTGCTGCTGCTGAAGCATAATAATAAAGTTATAGGATAATCTTATTTTATGATGAAATTAGTTATGGGACTTGGCAATCCTGGAAGTGAATATCAAAATCATAGACATAATGTAGGTTATATGATACTCGATAAGGTTGCCAAGAAACTTAATGTTGAATTAGATATTAAAAAAAAGAAAACCGTATTTGGTAAGGCAAAATACGGCAAAATAGAATATCTTCTCCTAAAACCGCAAACTTTTATGAATCTTTCTGGCGAGGCTGCTTTATATATGGCTAGCTTTATGAAGATTGCTGTTGATGATATTATCGTTATATATGATGATATGAATATACCTGTGGGCGAGTTTAAACTTGTAGTTGCTAAAAGCGATGCTGATGAAAATGATGATGAAGAGAAGGAAGGCCCTATAAAGCATAACGGCATAAAAAGCATAGAAGATTCATTAAAAAGCAATAATTTCACCAGAGTTGGTATTGGTATAGGTGCACCTGCCGAAGGTCAAGAAATAGCTGATTTTGTACTTTCACCTTTCACTAAAGATGAAAGAAAAAAAATAAAAGATATCACCGATGATGTAGTTGATGCTATATGTAAGGTTTTATTTGAATCTAATAATAAAACATCTAAAAAGAAGTATCTATGACTAAGCTTATAATTGGACTTGGAAATCCGGGTGAAGAATATAAAAATCATAGACATAATATAGGCTTTATTATTATTGATAAATTGGCACAAAACCTATCTCTTAAATTCGATAACAACAAAAAAAAGTCATTATTCACAAGAACAAAACTTAACAACATAGATTTGATACTATTGAAGCCTCAAACATTCATGAATCTATCTGGGGAATCTGCCATTTATATATCTAAATTTTTTAATGTAAAACCAGAAGATATAATAGTAGTATATGATGATATGGATATACCTTTTGGAACTTTTAGAATAAAAAAAGGAGGAAGTTCCGGAGGGCATAATGGAATTAAAAGTTTAATAGCACAATTACAAACTGATGATTTTATAAGAGTGAGAGTTGGTATTGGAAGACCAAGTTTCGGAAAAAAGGTCAATGATTATGTTCTATCTTCTTTTAGTAAAAGCGAAAGAGAAAATATAGATAATGATTTGGGAGAAAATGTAATAGAAGCTATAAAAACTATATTATTTGAATCATACACTATAGCTCAAAATAAATACAATAAAAGAATTAATAATAAGGATATAAATAATGATTAAAATTGTGGCTAAAAATTATATAAAAAATGATAAAAAAGATATATTTCTAAAATTGGCTAAGGAATTAATAATAGAAAGCAGAAAAGAAGATGGATGCATAGCTTATGATATTTATGAAGGTATAGACGGAAGGTCTTTAACTTTTATAGAAGAGTGGAGAGATGAAAAAGCTATAGAATCTCATAACAACAGCAATCATTTCAAAACAATAGTCCCTAAATTAGCTGAATTTGTTGACGGCGAAATGGATGTAAGCTTATACAAAAAAATATATTTATAATAAAAAATTAAATATCTTAAAACTTTTAGAGTTATAGTGTATAATCTTAAAATTAATTATTAGATTTAAGGATATTTATGATACTCAAAGAACTAACTTTACGTTCTTTTAGAAATTATAATGAAAATACATTTGAGTTTTCAAACCATATTAATATACTATATGGCAGTAATGGATGCGGCAAAACTAATATATTAGAAGCTATATATATTCTTGGAAATGGTATATCTTTTAGAACTCGTTTAGACAGAGAGTTAATAAAATACGGAAATGATAATTATTTTTTAAGAGGAATATTCAAAGAAGATGATTTGAACTATGACACTAATATAGAAATAGTATATCAAAAAAAAGCAAAAAAAGTTTTTATAGACAAAAAAGAAATTCCTTCAAGAAAAAATTTAATAGGCAAAATACTTTACGTTATATTTCTTCCAAATGATACTGACATGGTGATATCTGAGCCTAAACTTAGAAGAGACTATTTTAATATGCTAATCTCAAGCATTTCAAATGAATATCTCTTATCACTCATAAAATATAATAAGCTTCTAAAAATGAGAAATATTTATCTAATAACAAAACCTAATGATGCTCATATTTATAATGATGATATAGCAAAATTATCTTTATATATTGCAAATGAAAACAAAAAATATTCTATGCTTTTAGAAGAGAAAATGAATGAAATATATAGAACTATTTTTAAAAATGATAATCCTTATAAAATAAAATATTTATCTACTATAGAAGATATAGAAAATGAAAACGAATATATAAAAAAATTAGAAAGCACAATAAAAGAGCAAATTAAAATGCGTACCACATATTTTGGCATACATAGAGCTGAGTATCAATTCTTTTATAAAGATTCACTATCAAGAAAATTTTCTTCTCAAGGCGAAAAAAGAATGCTCACTCTCATAATGAAACTTGCAAGCGAAAAGATATTAAATGAATACAGAAAAAAATCTCCAATACTATTAATAGATGATGCTATGCTTGAACTTGACAACATAAAAAGAGAAAGTATATTAGAATATATAAAAACATTAGGGCAAGTATTCATTACGGTTACAGAAAAAGAAAAACTCTCAAAATTTGAAGAGAGCAGAGTTTTTGATATTGTTAATATGAGAAATTAATTTTTTAATATTATTTAATAAATTTCTTTACTTTATAATTGTTTATGTTAAACTTACTATAAATAATCAATAAAAAAATGGAGTGTTATATTATGGGATTATTCTCTAAAAAAATTCAAATAAAAGCACCTATCAAAGGAAAATTAATTGATATCACAGAAGTAAAAGATGAGGCCTTCTCAAGCAAAGCACTTGGAGATGGAATGGCAATCATACCTTCTGAAGGTAAAGTATATGCTCCTGTAGACGGTGAAATTATTACTATGATAGATACAAATCATGCTATAGGTTTATTATCTGGAGGAGTTGAAATATTAATACATATAGGAATGGACACTGTAAGACTTGGAGGTAAATACTTCAAAGCTCATGTTAAAGAGGGAGATAAAGTAAAAGCAGGTACTTTGCTTATAGAATTTGAAAAAGAAGAAGTTGAAAAAGAATATGATATAACATCTCCTATAATAATTTCAAATTACAGCGAATTAAAATCACTCACAAAAACAGATTCAAGAGAAGTAAGCACAAGCGACATTATAATGACAGCTGTGAAATAATTTTTTGAAAAATAAATTTATGAGGGGGCTTTTAAAAGTCCCTTTTATTATATAATTTTTTTTAATTTTAATTATTGCGGTGGCTAGCCCCCGCACCCCCACTTCTTTTGCGACCGAAGGAAGTGCCGGAGGCGTGACCCAAAGAAGCAAAAGGACTGCATTTAATGAAGTATAGCTTTTGATGTATATAGAGAATATAGACATTATTTTATATATCCCAAAATATAAAGCTAAAACATTTGCACTTTTGGTTCTTTGACGAAGTCAGCACCGCGTAAGGCGGGAAAAAGAACAATAACATTTCTAAATATTTCATTATTCGTGGGGACTAACTATATACCTATCAATCAACATTATAATCTTTAAGCTTTCTGTAAAGCGTTGCACGCTCTATGCCTAAAATCTTTGCTACCTGTGCTTTATTAAAATTATTCTTACTTAAAAGATGATTTATATATTTTTTTTCAAGCTCTTCTAAGGTCATCTCTTTATCTACAACAAAATCATCTCCGCCGGAGTTTAAAACCCAATTAGGAATATTGCTTTCATCTATCTTGCCGTCTTTAGACATTACAACCATAGTCTCTACAGTGTTTCTAAGCTCACGTACATTACCTTCCCATTTCAAAGAAGACAATAATTTATATACTTTTTTATCTACGTTAGTAATCTCTATATTATGAACCTGAGAAAACTCCTTAATAAAATTATCTATAAGCAAAGGGATATCCTCTCTGCGTTCTCTAAGAGGAGGCATCTCTATTTTTATAACATTAAGTCTATAATATAAATCCTCTCTAAACCTGCCCTCTTTTATTTCTTCAGATAATTTTTTATTTGTAGCAGCAATAACCCTAATATCAACATTAATAGGAGTATTAGAACCTACCCTCTCTATCACCCTCTCTTCAAGCACCCTTAAAAGTTTTACCTGAACAACCTGATTAATCTCCCCTATCTCATCTAAAAATATAGTGCCTTTATTAGCCGCCTCAAACCTTCCTATTTTTTTGTCTATTGCCCCTGTAAAAGAACCTTTCTCGTGCCCAAATAACTCACTCTCTAAAACACCCTCAGAAAGTGCCGCACAGTTCACTGTAATATACGGCTGTTTTGCTCTGTCTGATATTTGATGAATTGCATTAGCAACTAATTCTTTACCCGTTCCGCTTTCACCCTCTATAAGCACAGTAGCCTTTGTTCTTGCAACTTGTTTTATTGCTTCATATACTTTAAGCATTTTACTGCTGTGTCCTATCATTCCATAAAAACTTTCATGATAGTCCACTCTTTTTTCTAATGTTTCATTTGTCTTTTTTATATTTTTATTTTCTAATGCCCTCGCTATAATAAGAAGCATCTTGTCAATATTAAAAGGCTTAGTCATAAAATCATAAGCACCAAGACGCATCATATCAACTGCAGTTTCTATATTGCCATGCCCCGTGAGTATTATAACTGGTATATGTTTATCAAACTCTAATATATCATGCAAAAACTCTTCACCTGTTTTCTCTGGCATTTTTAAGTCTGTGATAACTAAATCAATTCCGCCCTTATAAACTGTTTCTATTCCCTTCTCTCCGTTTTCGGCTGTAACTACCTCATAGCCCTCATACTCTAAAGACTTCTTTATACCATCTCTTATGTTTTTCTCATCGTCTATAACTAATATCTTAGGCATAAATTAAAAATCACTCTCCAAAAATTTTTGATTCTCAAGCATCAAAGGAAGTTTTATAATAGCTTCGCTTCCAACTCCGTACTCGCTCTCTATATTAAAACTGCCATTATGTGCCTCTATTATTCGTGTAACATTCGTAAGCCCCAAACCTGTGCCGTTTCTTTTGGTTGTAAAATACGGCTCGAATATCTTTGACAACTCTTCTTCTTTTATACCAATTCCTGTATCTTTAATTGATATTAAAGCATAATTATCTAATAACTTTAATTTTATTGATATGCTCTTATCTTCTATATTAAACTCTTTATGTTTTTTCTTCTCTATAATAGAATCTATTGAGTTTTGTATTATGTTAATTAAACATTGCTTTATATATCTTTCATCTATTTTTAAAATTAAATTTTCTATATCAAATTTTATATCTATTTTTATATCATTATTTTCTATTTCATATTTCAAAAAATCAACAGTAGAAATTATTAAAGAGTTTATATTAACATCTTCCAAATTAAGCACCAATTTACGCACAGAAAATAAAAATGAATTAATAGTATCTTCAAGCCTGCTAATCTCTTCTTTAATAATATTACAATAATCCTTAAACTCATTATAACATTGGCAATCATTGTCCATATTTTTTTTAATAATCTTCTCTATTAATTGCACATATATAGAAATAGAGCCAAGAGGATTTTTTATTTCATGAGCAACACCCGCCGCAAGCGTTGTAAAAGAGGCTAATTGTTCTGCACGTTTAAGCTTCTGAGCACTTTCATAGCTTTTTGTAATATCAAATATTTTTATTAAAGTACCTATAATGATTCCAGAATCTCCAAGAGGCAATATATCTATTTGAAGCATTCTGTCGTTTTTATCATCTTTTATAATTTTAGTATCTGTGTTATTTGCTTCTAATAATTCTAATATTAATCTTCCTATGTTGGTATTATTTATACATTTTGAAATTGCTTTATCTTCTGAGTTTCTTGGAATGGATAACAAAAAACATGCCTTTTTATTTATACCTTGAATTATGCCGTTTATATCTATTGCTATTATGCCTTCTTCTAAATTCTCTATTATTACGTTCTGAGAATTTGATAGTAAAGCAAGTCTTTCAATTATTCTTTTCTTTTCTGCATCCGAAACTTTATCGAAGTTTTTTATTATCTTATCAAAAAATTGATTTCTTCTATTCATTCTAAAAGTATAATAAAAAAATAAAAAACTTCAATACTTTACACAAAGAAACATTTATTTCATTTTATAATTCTTTATAAGCTTCTTGAAATAAATATTTAAAAAATTTTCATTATTCAATCTTTCAATTAATACCATTTGTTTTGCATTATGATAATGAAATTCATATTCTTTAAGAACAGAAGAGGAGTATTTAGTGGCTTTTATTAAAAGACTATTATCATATATTCAGCCTACAATTTTTTCTTAATAGTAAATTACATATTTGACCATTATAGATATATAGTTTATATATTATAAATCGCTTAAACAATTCAATATAAAATTCAAATACTCTACACTTGAAGACATAAAAATCTATAAACTTTTTTAGTCTTCAAGTATATTCATATCTTAAAATTAATGCAATAATCAGCTATATAAATTAAATGTATTAATTTTTTATCTAGAAAGCTCTCTCATCAATTTTTCGTTTTCTCTTTCTATTTTTTCAATCTGTCTTCTTTGATCCGCAATAAATTTATCGATATTTTCAAAAATTTTGATCATATCCTTATTGTTTTTGTCAACTTCTTTCATTATAGTTTTGATTTTAATTTCTGTAAGCATTTTGCCCTCCAAAATTTATATTATTAAAAATTAAATTGATTATCATAAATAATTTCACAATTTTTATATTTTTCAAACCATTTAGAATTCTCCGTATGAATGGGAATTATATATTTAGGTTCGGTTCTTTTTATCAAATTGTCTATGGCATTTACATCCGCATGTCCGCTCGTATGTAAATAAACAGTTTCAACTCCTTTATTTTCCATAAATTTTATAAAATTACTCATATCCTCATTTTCCAAATAACCTTTCCACATTGAATAAAAGAGAATACCTCCGTTAAAAGAAATTTCATTTGATAATTTTTCCAAATAACTTTTCATTGAAGATCTTACGCACATAATAAAATTTTCTTTTGCTATTCCCTTCCTGCCTATTTTTTTATCTCTATACGATTTTAATATTTCATAATTTTTATTACTAGGCATGGTTAAAAATACCCGTACATTTTTAAAATCTTTTGGATTTGGTATATTATTTCCTGCTATTGTCGTTATACTTGCCATATAGGTATCCTGCAAAAATATTCTATTAGTCTTTATAGCTACTTTATAAAATGTAACTATTCTATCGATATTTGTAGAAGGCATTAATACAAAAACAGGATAATTATTGTTTTGTATAGTTTCCACGGCATTTTTTTCCAAGTCTTTTTCTGTATATGAATAAAAGTTTTCTCTTGAAAGAGTAGTTCCCTCGGTTATTAAAACGTCTACTTTATCAAGCCTTTTCAGTAAAGAGTAAAAGCTTTTTCTTCCGCTCGCTCTGAAATCTCCTGTATAAAGTATTTTTTTATTTTTAGAAAATAATGATATCATATATGAATCGAAAGCAGAATGATCACATAATATAGGTTTTATATTAATATCTCCTATATAAAATTCTTTCTCAGACCGAAAAAAATTTGATATTTCAACTGTATCATTATTCAAATATTCCATTGAAGTTTTATAAACATTATAGGCTTTTTCACCCATAAAAATAGAGATATTCGGCAATATATTATTAATCAACCCTATATGATCTCCATGATAATGGCTAATTAAAACAGCATTATAATTTGCTTCACCTTGAAATAATCCATTTACCAAAGGAACATCTGGAATTTTCTCATCCAACTCAATTCCAACATCGAGAATTATTTTAGTACTTTCTGTACCAACCTCTATTATATTTCCTCCTATTTGATTTTGTCCTCTAATAATACGAATATGCATATATTACAACTTTATATTTGCAGAAACCAAATACGCTTTAATCATGCTGTCTAAAATATTTATTAAAGAATCAATTTCTTCATCAGTTTGTATCTTATTTGACATTATAATAGTTATAGTCTGATTTTTATAAAATGCTTCAGACATCTTATTGCTATATAATTTAAATATAAAATCTCTAATGTTAGAAGCTATTTTCTCATATCTTTCTTCTAATTCCTCAGGTTGCAATAATAAACCTTCAAAGAAAGTGCCTTTATTTAAATGAAAATCTATTTTTATATCATTTCTGTTATAATTACTTTCTTTTATTTCAGGAAATCTTACAAACCATCCAGAATTTTTTGAGAAATTAGCTCCTTTATAAAAATTATTCATGTCTGTAAACATATCATAACCATAAAAGCCTTGTTTATCTATATCGCTCTTTTTTATGATAGTTCTGTTATTTTGAGCCCAACTATCCAGTTTATTTTTAAATCTATCTTCAAAATTTATATTAATTTTTTTACTAAAAAAATCTCTAAAAATCAACAGCAACACCATTACTGCCACCATAGTTGCAGATATATCTTTTACGGCACCGGCTATAGACGTCATTTCATATCCGCTAAAATACATTTCCATTACGGCTGCAACAATCGATACAAGACCAAAAATACCGCCAAAAATAGTTTCAGCATTTACTTCTTTCATAATATAATCCATCCTTTTATAATGTTATAATTATTTTGTTTTTTAATATAAAATGGAACAATGTCTAGTTTATTCATCAACTCTTTTAAATATTTGCAATTATCTATATCCTGCATTTCTTTATGTTGATATCCTCCAAAAAATACTAATGGAGACGCTTCAATGATAGAATCAGTGGGCAATTTAAAATCATCCAAAAATTTTTCCGTATCTATAGTTTTAAAATATGTATAAGCTTCTAAAACACATCTAAGCATTGTTTCTTTGCTGTCTTCTCTTTTTAGTTCCAAAATATGTACGGTTTTATTTTCATCTATACTTATAATATCAATTTTTCCTGCTCTATCGCTTCTCTTGTTTTTTAAAGGAGTTTGATAATCTATAATTTTTCCTACAATTGGAAGCTCTTTGATTCTAAACAATTCCATTGCCAGCAATTCCTCTTCACGATTTGAATTATCGTTATCGGGAATACCATCATGTGTATCAACTTTATAAGAAGAAAAACGAGTTATTTTTTCTATTTTGTTTAATAAATAGATATTCTCTATAAGCCATTTTGAAACTACCTCTGTATATTCTTTATTCGTATCTATAGTTTTTCCTCTATAATTAATAAAATCTTTTTTATAAAATTCAGACATATTCTTTGAACTTTCTTTTACCATTTCTATAATTTGATTTTCAGTATATCCTCTGCCCATAATATAATCCTTATATTAAAGTTAAATATTTTTGCAATATCAAAACCGAGCAATTAAAAAAGTTGTAAATGCACTTAAAAAAATATTTTAAATAAAAAGTTTTAATTAATGCGATGCGATGCGATGCGATGCGATGCGATGCGATGCGATGCGATGCGATGCGATGCGATGCGATGCGATGCGATTAAGAATTACATTTTTTATCATAATAGATATTATATTATAAATTGATATTTTTGTCAATCATTTTTAAGAAATATAAAACTGCATGAACTATTAAAAATTATAGCATAAGGTCAAAAAAATTTACAAATATTTTTGATAAATATTGTTATAAAATGAAATTAGAACGAAAATATATTTCTATAGCAGCACCAAGATATAACAGACTTGCAGAAATGCTACACGGAATATATGAAAAAATTTTTCTTACGATTAAATAAAAATATAACTGTAAAATTATTAAAACAAAAAATTAGGATAATATACTAACTTTTATAACAATTCAGATCGATTTCTCTGTTAGGTTGTATTACAATCAAAGATAGAATCAAAAATATTATAGTAAGAAAAAGTACAATATCTATAGCTTCATGACAATATAATTATAAAAAGAACTTGACTATAAATAAAAAGTTTATTATTATATAATAACTATTATTAATAGAAGAAGCGGATTTTACGAGGAGTATAAAAAATATATGATTAGAGAATTAGTGATTTACGGAGATGAAAGATTAAAGCAAAAATCATCTTATGTAGAAAATGTAGATGAAGAGATTTTAACTTTAATAGATGATATGTTTGAAACTATGTATAAGGCTAATGGTGTTGGACTTGCTGCTGTACAGGTGGGGGTATTAAAAAGAGTAATAGTAATATCTGTACCAGATTTTGATGATGAGACTAAACCTGATTTCAAATTAGCTTTAATTAATCCTGAAATAATTTGGCATGGAGAAGATACTGAAATATTGGAAGAGGGTTGTTTATCTTTTCCTAAAATAAGCGATGAGGTTGCAAGATACAAAGAAATAAAAGTAAAATACATAGACAAAGAAAATAAAGAGCAAATATTAGAAGCTAAAGATTATATAGCTAAAGTGCTTCAGCATGAAATAGACCATACTAATGGAGTTACTTTTATAGACAGGCTTGAATCATATCAAAAAAGAAGATTAAAAAAAGAACTAAAAGAGCTTAGAAACACTCATAAAAAAACTGTTTCTGCATAAAATATATTATGATTAAAAATATAATATTTGATTTAGACGGAACATTGATAGATTCTATTCCAGATATAAATTCAAGTGTAAATAAAACTTTGGAATATATAAAATTTCCAAGTTTAGATATAGAATACACAAAAAAATATGTAGGCAATGGTGCTAAACTTTTAATAAATAGAGTGTTAAATCATTTTGCTGATAAATATAACAAAGAATATTTAGAAAGCATAGAAAATGATGTGTATAACTTTTATATTGATTATTACAGCAAACATTCTACAGACAATACAAAGCTATATGAGAATGTATTAGAAACATTAAAAAATCTTTATAAACTCAATATCAATATGTTTATAATATCAAATAAGCCAAATGAGATAACAATCACAACAGCAAAAAAGCTAAACATATTTAATTATTTCAAAGCTGTTATAGGTGATGGAGTATATCCTTATAGAAAGCCGGATATAAATATTTGGTATAACTTAAAAAAAGATTATAGTCTAATAGAAGAAGAAAGCCTTATGGTTGGAGATGGTGTTCCTGATTATGAGTTTGCCAAAAACGCCAACATAAAAGCATTAATTGCATTATACGGCATCACAGACAAACAAACTTTATTAAACCTAAAAAATGATTATTATATAAACAATTTTAAAGAAGTAGAAGATTTCGTATTAAGCAGAAATAAGTAAAATCTGCTACATTTTTTTAATTTGCTGCATCATCTACCGCACGCTAAATCAAACAACAAATATTAATAATTTCATAAAACAATTTTAATTATATTTATAAACAAGCTAAACGTGCGGAAGTATAGACTAAAAAGTTAATAAAAACTTGGGTGGGAGTGCTTCTTTTAACAAAACAATAAAATTAATAAAAATTCAATTCTTCAATTTTAAACAATAAATATTATAGGGCGGGGTGTGTAAATAATTTAAAAAAAGAGAGACTCCTGAATATTCAAAAGCCTCTCTCTGGTTTTTTATAATATAGATTTACCCATTTCAAATGCTTTATTTAATAATTCCTCTTTACCTTTAATATCTCCAACATTAAACACTCCTCCAGCTATTAAATATCCTAAATCTTTCCAACCAAGATAATTTAATAAATAATGATAATATTCTATAACAGGTTTAGAATTATTTTTATCATCTCCCTCTGCTGCCATAAGCATAAAACACTCTTTATATGGAGTTTTGTAATTTGGGTCTATTTCTGTAACAGCAAATAATCTGTCTATAGCTATCTTTAACTGAGCAGAAAAAGCCCAGTAATACATAGGAGAAGCTAAAACAAGTATATCCGCTTCTTTATAATATGGGTATATTTTTAACATATCATCTTTTTGAGAACAAAGACTATCAGGATTTTTCCCTCCTTTCAAACACCCCTTACAGCAATGTATATCCATTCTGTCTAAATCAAATCTCATTACATCATTTCCATTAAGTTTCGCACCTTTTGTAAATTCTTCTATTAAAGAAAAAGTGTTGCCGTTTAATCTTGGGCTTCCATTTAAAATTAATATTTTTTTCATTTTTTGCTCCTATTTATAAAATTACTATTGATATTATAATTATAGTATTATATATTATTAGAATCAAGTACTAATAAAAATGTTATATACTAACTAAAAGTAAAGTATAAAGGTATATTTTTATGAAAAAAGATAATTTAAAAGAAAAATATATGGAAGATACAGGCTTTGCTTATACAATGTCTTTAATATCTGGTAAATATAAAATGATAATACTATATATATTATCAGAATTAAAGATTGTAAGATATAATGAATTAAAAAGAATAATATCAAACATATCTCATAAAACATTGAGTGTAACTTTAAAAGAATTAGAAAAAGATGATTTAATTAGCAGAAAAGAATATCCTCAAATACCACCAAAAGTGGAATATAGTTTATCAAAAAGAGGTAAATCTTTAATACCAATATTAGATGCCATATGCATTTGGGGCGAGAAAAACAGAAAATGATATTATTAAAAATTCTGTAAAATAAGTTTAAAATAATATAAATAAAACAGCTGCGTTTTTTAAATTTAATTCACATACCCCACCCTATAGGCTTTCTGTATTCACTTCTATTTTTTGTGTTGCTATTCTTTTTTGCTTTAAATTCTAATTTCTGCCCCCACCCAAGATTTTTTAAATTTGCTGTATTATTTACCGCACGGCAGACTAAGCAAAAAATATTTAATGATATTTGTAAAATAATTTTTATTATATTTTTAAGCAAGCTAAACGTGCGGAGTGAAACTTAAAAAACTAATAAAAGCAAGGGCGGGAGTGCTTCTTTTAACAAAACAATAAAATTAATAAAAATTCAATTCTTCAATTTTAAACAATAAATATTATAGGGCGGGGTGCGTAAATAATTTAAAAAAAGAGAGACTCCTGAATATTCAAAAGCCTCACTATAATTTATTGTTTTATAAAATATTATTTTTCAGTATTGTCATAATAAGCATAGAAAAACTTATGTTTGCCAAGTACATCATACTGAACATCTTTTAAATTATCATTTACCAATAAAGGCAATGTGTAATAATATAAAGGAATAATAGGCATGTCTTCAATAAACAATTCTTCTGCTTTGTGAAGCAAAGGCATTCTTATAGTATTGTCATCTGTAGCAGAAGCATTAGCCAATAACCTATCATATATAGCACTGTTATAGCTTTCAACGTTCTGAGGGCTGTAACTTAAAAACATACCCAAAAAAGTCATAGGGTCATCATAATCGCCAATCCAACCGTTTCTCGCTATAACATAAGTTCTGCTATAACGTGATGCTTGGAATACTGCCCACTCTTCGCTTACTATAGTAGTGTCTATGCCTAAATTATTTTTCCACATCTGCTGAATAGCTTCAAATACAGAGGTATGTTCACCGGGGTTAGTTTTAAACTCAAGCACAGGGAAATTCTCGCCGTTTGGATATCCTGCTTCAGCTAATAGCTTTTTTGCCTCTTCTATATTTTTTTGATAATCTTCAGCCTTTAAACTAAAACTGTCCATGCCGTTTTCTCTAAAACTTCCAGTAATATCAGATATCTGCGGAGGAACAACAGCAGCAGCAGGAGTTTGACCGCCTCTTGTAACCTGCTCTACTATATAATTTCTATCAATAGCCAAAGCCAATGCTCTTCTCACTCTCTTATCTTTCAATGTCTCATTTGTAACATTTAAACTGTAATAATATAAGCCCAAATAAGGTTTTATTTCTAAATATCCTTCTTCTTTTAGTGTATCCATATCCTGAGCAGGTACTCTGTCAGAGAAATATATAGAACCATCTTTTATACCAGCAACAACAGAAGTAGGATTATCCATCAATATAAAAATTAATTTCTTAGGAACTATAACAGAACGATTCCAATAATTAGTATTCACTTCCATTACTATTCTGCTATCAATTTGTCTTTCAGTCATTTTAAAAGGACCATTTCCAATATAAGTATCAGCACTCATAGTCCAAGTATCAGGATTAGCCTCAACAATATCTCTTCTCAAAGGGAAATATACAGGATAAGCCATAAGCTGGTCAAAGTATGGCGTAGGAGCTTCCAAAGTAACCTCTAAAGTATTATCATCAATAGCCTTAACTCCTAAAGATTCAACAGGCATCTCACCAGCAGTAATCTTTTTAGCATTTTTTAAAGGCTCCATCTGATAACTATAATTAGCAGCAGTTTTAGGGTCAGTAGCCCTTCTCCAGCTATATACAAAATCATCAGCTACAACAGGCTTTCCGTCAGACCACTTAGCATTGCTTCTAATATGAAATATATATTTAGTACCATTCTCGCTAATGTCCCAACTCTCAGCAACACCGCCTACAATTTTACCCTCTTTATCTTTTTGTGCTAAGCCCTCAAAAGCATGTATTATATACATACTTCCGTCTATAGCAGAGTTTAATGTTGGGTCTATAGTTTGAGGTTCCGGACCAACATTCAAACGCAAAACGCCTTCTTCGTATTTGTTTCCGCCGCCGCATGAGGCAAGTAAAAACAAAGAAAAAGCCAATAATAAAAACTTAATAGCCTTATTCATAATTATAACTCCAATATCTATATTTTTATGAATAGTATTTTATAATAATAAGCATGAAAGGTCAAATTTTTAATTTCCAATTTTTTAAGTAGTTTTTTGTATAATATTGAATTTATAAAAAATTAGGCTTATTGTAAATCTAAATTAATAAATTTTATATTGTTTTTAATTTAATATTTAGTATGTAAGATATAATTAGTATTATTTTATATAATTTCTTAGATATAAAATTTAACTACTTGTGTTTTTTGCAACTTTTTGCCACGGGAAAAAGTTGAATAAAATAAAAAACTTATATAACAAAATTTTTAAGTTTTGAGTAGACTAGCCCCCGCTTCTTTTGCCGACGCTCTGCGTGCCGTAGGCAAGGCACCTTACTCGGTACGACCGTAGGAAGTGCCTTCGGTATTGCCGCAAAGAAGCAAAAAGTCTGTATATTTATTACTAAAATAATTAATTATATACTTTTTAAAATTAAATGATTTTATCAAGCAGTTTTGAAACAAGTCTATTAAATAAAAAAATAATAGTAGCTTAAAATGAAAATATTAATAGCTTATTATTCGCAAATACTAAAAAACTTGCTGATGCTATAGCAAAAATCATAAAAGAAGAATCACAAAATACTCAAATAATAAAAAGTTTAAAATAATAAACAAACTAATAAAATATATTTGTAGTTTTTTAATTTTAACAAAACAGAATTATTTTACATATTCGCCGTTGCTGTCAAACTTCACGCCTGTCTTTGGAAAATCTAAATCTGCATATTCATTCAACTTTTTTATGGCAGTATTAGATGAATCAACACTCGGTATGCCGCCATTTACTAAACGCACAGGTATAACCTTTGCCTTAGAAAATTTTAAATTGTCATCTAAAGTGATTTGGAGTATTGCACTAATTCCATTGTTGCCTGATAAAGAGAATTGCTTATATCCAACAAAATTGCCGAGAGAATAAGCTATAAAAGTATTATTATACATTTCCATAGCTCTAAGCACATGCGGACCATGACCAATTACTAAATCAGCACCTGCATCGCTAACAGCCCTTGCAAACTTATAAACATCACCCCTATTCTCTTTATAAAAATATTCAGTAGTTTTAGGCACCCTAAACATACTGCTTCCCTCAGCTCCGCCATGAAAACTTACAACTAAAAAATCACATTCTTTTTTTGTTTTTTCAACTAAAGCCTTAGCAGCTGCAATATCTTGTATTGCATTATTAGCATAAGAAAAATAATAAAAAGCCAAAAAGCCTATTTTTTTACCATTTACATTTATAAAAGAAGCCTGATTTAAAACATTGCCTACAACTTCCATTCCAGCTTTTTTTACATACTCTTGAGTTTGAGTATAGCCCTTAGCACCAAAATCTCTTGAATGATTATTAGCAACGGCAACTATATCAAACCCTGCCTCAGATATTCTATCAGCCATATATGGAGGCATACGAAAAGAATATGAACGCTTACCTGTTTTAGCAGATTTTGTTTCTGAGTTTGCTATGGCTCCTTCTAAATTGGCAAAACTTATATCTGAAGCTTTTAAAAATGATGACACACTTTTAAAAACATCTTTTCCTTCATTAGGAGGCAAGTAACTTTTATCCGGATGGTCGCTTCCTGTCATAACATCGCCTACAAAAGATAATGTTATCTCGGAATATAAAGAAAATTGAAATAATAATATTAATAATACAACAAAACTTCTCATAATATTATGATTTTAGCATAAAAATAAATAAATTCAATATTATGTTTACAATTTATATTAAAAGTTTTTCCTTTTTTACCGAATTAATATAAAGTTAGATAATATTTACATTATATGTACTTGACAATATGTCAAAATTTAGTATTATTCTAATTAATAATTTTAATAATTTAATAATCCAAAATAAAAGAATTAATTGCCATGAAAAAATTTAAATACACAAGAGTAAGAAGAAAACAAAGTATCATACAAAAAATAAAAAAATATTTAATAGAAGACAGCGATAAAAATCTTTTTCCATACTTTCTAAAAAAATCATTATTAGTAGCAATATCATTTATAATGTTCATAGTTTTAATTAATTTTTTGATACTTGGAGCTAAAAGGAATTCTAATAATAATTTGTATGCTCAAAATATAGATGATTCAAAAAGCACTTCTGAAGTATATAATAAAATATTAGATGAAGTAAAAGAAATGAAAATAGAAACTAATAATATAGTTACAGAGGAAGACATAGAGAATATACCGGCAGTTACTTCTACACCTGTTGCTTCTATAGAAAAGGCATCTGACGCTTTTTATGATTATTTAGTTTCTGATAACTCACTTGTAAGCGACGGCACTATTAGTCTTAAATACGATGAATATACAATAGAAGAAGGCGACAATTTAAGTAGCATATCAAAAAAAATAGGTGCTAATTTAGATACTATAGTAAGTGTTAATAAAATAAGCAATGCCAACAAGTTAAGACCGGGGCAGACTATAATGATACCAAATAGAAATGGATTGCTTTATGTTGTTAAGAAAAATGAAACTTTAGAAGAGATTAGCGACAGATATGATGTTGAAATTAACAGAGTATTAAGCTTTAACAAAATAGACAGAGATAATATTAACACTGGAGATGAAATATTTTTACCTGGTGCTAAATACACATTAGATGAAAGAATAGATAAGTTTGGTCAAATGTTCAGCTTGCCTACAGTTGTAACAAGAATAAGCAGCGTATTTGGATATAGAGTACATCCAATCACAGGCGTGAGAAGAAAACATTTAGGTGTAGATATACCGGGCGGATTAAATACTCCTATATATGCAGCAAGAAAAGGAAAAGTTATATTTGCAGGATACAGCGGCGGATTTGGAAATTTAGTTATAGTTCGTCATGATAAAGGATACACTACATACTACGGACACTTAAATAAAATCACTACTACAGTTGGTGCTAATGTGGGCGTTGGCGTAATGATAGGAAGAATGGGAAGCACTGGTAATTCTACAGGAAGCCATTTACATTTTGAAGTGAGAAGAAACGGAGTGGCATTAAACCCTGCAGACTTTATACCTATAGGAAAATTCATTAAAAGAAGATAATTAAAATAAATAATCTAAAAAATAAAATAAGGAAGCAGTAAATAACGCTGTTTCCTTTTTTGTTTATAAAAAATATAATTATTGCTAAAATATATTAATAAATATTCATATTGTTTTAATTTTACTGATTATTAATATATATAAAATAATGCTATATGTTGTGGTTATATTTCATTAAATGCAGTTCTTCGCGAAGCGTATCCGAAGGATATAAGGTTCTTTTATACCAATACCGAGTAGGTGCCTATCGGCAAAAGAACTGGGGGTGTGTACCCTAAGGGCACGCTTCGCAGGGGGCAAAGCCACCACAAATCACAAACTTACAAAAAATGTCATATAAGTTTTTTATTTTATTCAACTTTTTCCCGCCTTCGCACCTAAAGGTACTTCCTTCGGTCGCACCCACAGGCACTCCCGTTGGTCGCGGTGCGGACTTCGTCAAAGTTTTTACCCTACGGGTACGCTTCGCGAAAGTGCAAGTTAAGAAAATAATACTAAATCATATTCATTATTTTTATTGTAAGACAACTTATTAATTTATACTACAATTATTATATTAACTTAATAAAATACAGTCCTTCACAAAACATATTCTAACAATATAAATTTCTTTTATAAACACAATGATTCTACTAAGCAACAAAAAAATCGCTATCTTCTTCTCTTGATAAAAAATTTCATAACCTCATTAATATAATTACTAGATGTGTCTAATACTATATTTTCTATAGAGTTTCTTTTCAAAAACTGTAATTTATCTTCAAGTATTTTACTCTGCTCATTGATATAAGCCTCTCTCACATTCTTGTTGCCCATATCAAAATAAACATACTCATCATTCTCTAAATCGGATAAAACTAACGTGCCAAGCAAATGCGGCATTTCATATTCCAATTTATCATTAACCAAACAAACTACAAAATCATTTCTCTTTCTTGTGATGTCTATCTGTTTTTTCGGCAAATCAGAACATGCATCTGTTATAAGGAATGTAATACTATCTCTTTTTTGTATCTTATTAAAATATTCTAAAGCATTAGCAATATTAGTTTCAGCACTTTTAGGTTCAAACTCAATAAGCTCTCTAATAATTCTAAGCACATGATTTTTTCCTTTATTTAGAGGAATAAACTTTTCAACGGTATCTGTAAATATTAAAAGCCCTACTTTGTCATTGTTTTTAAGGGCAGAAAAAGAAAGCAAAGCACTAAGCTCTACAATAAGATTATGTTTAGTTTTTGTAAGTCCAAAATCGGTAGAAGCAGAAAAGTCGGCTAATATAACAACATTAAGCTCTCTCTCTTCTCTAAATCTCTTGATAAAAGGCTCATTATACCTCGCACTCACCTTCCAATCCATAGCCCTCACATCATCGCCAATATTATATTTTCTCACCTCATCAAACTCTATACCATGCCCCTTAAAAGCAGAATGATACTGCCCGGCAAAATAAGAGTTTACTATACGCGAAGTTTTTATTTCTATTTGTCTAACCGATTTTAGTATATCTTTGGTTGTTATAGTGCTGTCTCTAAACATATTTATTTCCTTTAGTGTTTTAACTATACAAAAGATTTGAGGTTTTGTCAATTTTTATATTTTCTCAATTTCTATTTTTTAATTATTTGCAGGGCTTTGCCCTTAACGAAGTACACACCGTGCAGCACCCCACTTATTTTGACGATAGGCACCTACTCGGTATTGGTATAAAAGAACCTTATATCCTTCGGATACGCTTCGCGAAGAACTGCATTTTATAAAGTATAGCTTTTCATGTATATACAAAATATTAATACTGTTTTATATATTCCAAAGATATAAAACTAAAGCATTTGCACTTTTTGCGGCAGGAAAAGTTGAATAAAATAATCATATAACAAAATATAGTTATTTTAGAATATACCAAAAATTTTAACTCTTTTATTTTAGTTATTTGCAGGGGCTAGCCCCCGCACCCCCACTTCTTTTATTGGTATAAAAGAAGCAAAAGAACTGCATTTAATAAAGTTTAGCTTTTTATGTACAGTCAAAATATCAATATTATTTTAGTTTTATATATTCTAAAAAATATTAATTATAGTATTTGCACTTTTTGCAACTTTGACGAAGTCCACACCGCGACCAACGGGAGTGCCTGTGGGTGCGACCGAAGGAAGTACCTTTAGGTGCGAAGGCGGGAAAAGTTGAATAAAATAAAAATTACAAAATATATTTATTCAATCACATAATAACTTCAATCAATATAAAAAAACAAGGGCACACTCTCTTCAAGCATACCCTTGCAATGTATTCATATTAATTATTGATTACAGATTCACTACAGAATTAACTCTCTCATCTGTAATAGCTTTAGTAGGACATTTAGCTATACTCTCTTCTGTGATAGCATAATCTTCATAATTAACTATAGCCAAATTATTGTCCATTCTCATTCCGCCCTCTTTAGTGTTTTTCACACAAATACTGCATCCAATACAAGCCCTATCACAAGCTTTTTTAGCAATAGGACCTTTATCTTTAGATTTACAATATACATGAAACTTTTGTGATACAGGGTGAATCTCTATAAGCTTTTGCGGACAAGCCTTCACGCAAGCATTACAAGACACGCATTTATCTTCAACTATAATAGGAACCCCAGTCTCACTTTTAATAATAGCACCAAAATCACAAGCTTTCATACAATCATAAAAACCCACACAGCCATAAGTACAATCCTTGTTTCCTCCTGCCATAACAGCAGAAACACAAGTCTGAGCACCATTATAAACTTGATTAGATTTTGCTATTTCCTTATGCCCATGACAAAATATATAAGCTCTCGTTCTCTCTTTTTGAGGCGGAGTAACTTTTCCTAAATATTTAGCAACAGCCTCAGCAGTAGCAGCACCGCCTACCGAACAGCCGTCAACCGGAGCTTCATCAGCAACTAAAGCCTTAGCAAATTGAGCACAGCCCGGATAACCGCAACCTCCGCAATTAGCACCCGGAAGCATCTCTGTAACTTCTGTAACCCTCTCATCAACCTCAACTCTAAAGATTTTAGAAGAAAATATTAATAAAACAGCCAATATCAAAGCTATTAAAGCAGAAGATATTGAAGCCACCAATATAGATGTAACCATTTTTACTATCCTTTAATTAAGAATCATCAGATTTTTATGATACCTGAAAAACCATAGAATATAAGTGCTAATATGCCGGCAGTAATAAAAGGCATAGCAGGTCCCTTAAAAGCCTCTGGTATATTTGCAGTTACTAAACGCTCTCTAATACTAGCCATTATAACCAATGCCAAAGTAAAACCAACTCCAGCACCCAAAGCAAATACTATATTCTGTATAAAATTATATTTGTATAAAACGCCAAATAAAGCCAAACCCAATACACAGCAGTTAGTAGTAATAAGAGGAAGATAAATACCTAAAGATAAATACAAACTCTCACTAGTCTTTCTTACAACCATCTCTACAAATTGTACTAAGGCAGCTATTACTATAATAAATAAAATAGTCTGTAAAAACTCAATTTTAAAAGGCACTAATATATAATATTGTATCATCCAGCTAACAGCCGCAGTAAGCACAAGTACAAATGTAACAGCAATCCCCATACTCACAGCAGAATCTAATTTATTGGAAACTCCCAAAAAAGGACATATTCCTAAAAACTTAGTTAATACAAAATTATTAACTAATACAGTAGCAACAAAAAGAAGCACTAAATTCATAATAATTACCTCACTTTAGCATCTATAGTTCTTTTGATAGCTATTAATACTCCCAAAGTAAAGAAAGCACCCGGAGCCAATATCATAACAATCCAAGGAGTAGTAATTTCGTTGTAAGCATTCAAAGCAAAAGGCATAGCAGATTCAACAAAACCTCTTACAGTACCAACTAAATCAAATCCAAGCCAAGTACCATTACCTAAAATCTCTCTTATAGAGCCTAATAATAATAAAGCCATAAAGAAACCTACACCATTACCTAAAGCATCAAAAATACTTGGTATAACTCCATTCTTATTAGCAAAAGCCTCTGCCCTGCCCAATATTATACAGTTTACAACGATAAGCGGTATATATGGTCCTAATGCCAATGATAAAGTGTAAAACTTAGCCTTCATAACTATATCAGTTAAAGTTACAAAAGCAGCTATCACTACAATGTATCCCATAATTCTAACTTCATTAGCATAAATCTTTTTTACTATAGAAATCAAAGCTGATGAACAAACAAGTACAAATATAGTAGCCACTGACATACCAATGGCATTCATAACACTATTTGTTACTGCTAAACTAGGACACATTCCAAGAATCTGTACGAAAGTAGGATTATTTTTCCATACTCCATCAATAAATACTTGAGAATTTTTCATATTGATTAAACCTTAATTTAACTAAAATTAATTTTAAATATTTTAACATATATAGGTATAATTTCAAGCATAGGAGAGTCATTTGATAGTTGTATATGCAGAGTTATGCGTGCTTCGTCAAAGTTTTTCCCTACGGGCACGCTTCGCGAAAGTGCAAATGCTTTAGCTTTATATTTTGGAATATATAAAACAATGGCTATATTTTGATATGCATAAAAAGCTATACTTCATTAAATGCAGTCTTTTTGGTTCTTTGTGCCAACACCATGGGCACTTCCTTCGGTCGCAAAAGAACTGGGGTGCGGGGCAAAGCCCTGCAAATATCTTATTTAAATAAATGTTTTTTGCAAAAATTAAGTTAATTTTATTGTTCTTTTTCCCGCCGCAAAAAGAACCAAAAAGTGCAAATGCTTTAGCTTCATACCTTTGGAATATGTAAATCTAAAATTCTATATACTAATTCTTAATTCTTATAAACTACAAAACAACTAAATAATTATTTTTTTCTAAAACATTTATAATTTCAGCTTTATTTTTTTATTTTTTTATATATAATATTTCGCATGAAAAACATAGATTTAAACAACATAAAAAGAATAGTTTTCAAATTTGGAACTAATGTATTAAGAAATGATGAGGGATATATTTCTTTAGCTCGAATATATTCTTTTATAGAAGCTATAGCTAAATACAAAAAAATGGGTAAAGAGGTTTTGGTAGTTACATCAGGAGCTGTTGGGTTGGGAGCGAAAAAAATTAATGCAACAGATTTAAGCGAGGTATCACTAAAACAAGCATGTGCCGCAATTGGTCAATCACAGCTTATGTCTATTTATGAGGACGGATTTTCTAAGTTTAATATTGTTACAGCACAGATTCTGCTTACAGAGGAAGATTTTTCAAACAGAAGAAGATATTTAAACCTTCGCTCTACATTAGATACATTATTAAAATATAATGTGGTGCCTATAATAAATGAAAATGACACTGTTTCAAGCGATGAGCTTAAATTATTATACGATGTTACTCAAATAAGTTTTTCTGACAATGATAAACTCTCTGCTTTGGTTGCAAGTGAGCTTGATGCCGATTTGCTTATAATACTTTCTGACATCAACGGTCTTTATGATGACAACCCTAAAACTAATCCAAATGCTAATTTTATACATGAAGTTTTTGAGGTTACAAAAGAGATAGAAAGCTTGGGACTTGATGCTTCTAAAGGCGGAAGAGGCGGAATGAAAACAAAATTGCAGGCTGCCAAAATTGTTACAAGGTCAGGCTGTGCTTTGATTATTGCAAACGGTAAAACTCCAAACGTTTTAAATAATATATTCACTACCAAAGAAAAAACTATATTCTACCCTGTAGAAGAAAACAATGAACTTAACACCAAAAAAAGATGGATTGCCTATGCTACCACTATTATAGGAAAGCTTGTTGTAAATGCTGGTGCTAAAAAAGCTATAATAGAGAAAGAATCTAGCCTTCTTCCTATTGGCGTAACAAAGGTTATAAACAATTTTAAGAAAGGAGACATTGTAAGCATTATAGATGAAAACGGCGAAGAGTTTGCAAGGGGCATTATTAATTACAACTCTGAAGATACAATTAAGATAATAGGCAAGCATTCAGATTCTATACTGGAGATATTAGGCTACAAGAATTATGATGCTTTAATTACAAGGGACTACATAGTGTTGTTATAAAATAATATAGCTAAACAAGTATATTATTAATAAAAGTTTTTATTTTATTCAACTTTTTCCCGCGTACGAGCTGTACCACCTTGCCGCACGGTAATGTTATGCTTTAATTATAACTTCTTAGTCGTGCGGAGGAGTGCCTTTTAATGTACAATTAAATTATAAAATTTATAATAAAAATGCAGTTCTTTTATACCAATACCACAGGCACTTCCTTCGGTCGCACCCACAGGCACTCCCGTTGGTCGCACCCACAGGCACTCCCGTTGGTCGCACCCACAGGCACTCCCGTTGGTCGCTGTGCGGACTTCGTCAAAAGAACCAAAAGTGCAAATGTTTTAGCTTTATATTTTTGGAATATATAAAACTAAAATAATATTTATATTTTGACTATACATAAAAAGCTACACTTCATTAAATGCAGTCTTTTTGGTTCTTTGTGCCAACAAAAGAACTGGGGGTGCGGGGCAAAGCCCTGCAAATATCTTAATTTAAAGAAATAATTCTTTTATATTAATGTATGTTTTATTCAACTTTTTCCCGCCGCAAAAAGTTGCAAAAAGTGCAAGTGTTTTTAGCTTTGTATGTTGGTAAATATATATAAATAAATGTAAGATATTTTTATCTATACATAAAAAGCTATAATTTATTAAATCAGTTCTTCTCAAAACCTAATAAATATATAAAAACTAAATTTTGACAAAACCCAACTTTTTCAGTATAATCTAAAACATTGCAAAAATATTACTTTTATTATATAGTATTTAAATCATTAAAACTAAGAGGACTTTTTTATGACAACTAATAGAGAAGAATTAGAAGCTCTTTTATATCAAACTAGATTAAAAATAGAAGATAATCAAAAAGACGAAATGCTAAATAGATTAAATAAAGATTTAGCTTTTATAGAAGAACTATTTGATGTAAATGTTGATAATATAGACCCTTTATATCATGTTATTGATTTGCCTGAATATTTGAGAGAAGATACGGCAGGTGAAACTTTACAAAATGAAGTGATAATGGATTTATGTAGAAGCGGCGAATATGGTTATATAGTAGTTCCTGCTGTACCTGCTGCTTTAGAAAACAGCGAACACCAAGCTAAAAAATCTAATTAAAAAATAATTTATAATAAGGTTTCAAATGCTCATAATGAACTATTCTTATGATGACAGAGAAAGCATAAAAAAAGAAAAGAGAAATGCATTAAAAGCAATATTAAAGCCTTTTATATTTATATATTATAGAAGCAACAATTTATTATATAAAACTATAGCAAGGCTTATTTTAGGCTTTATTATAGCATTCATACTCTTTGGACTCATTACGCTATTCGTACGCTTTGATAAGATGAAAAGTTCAACTATGTTAAACACTATTGAACCAAATAAAATGATTATTACTTCAAAATTAAGATATGCTGTTGAAATAAAACCTTTTGTATCAAAATTAACAGGAAAAACTATAGTATTTTCAAGACCAAAAAGAGGAGATATAGTTTTTATTACTGACCCAAGAAGTAAAAAAGAAAATATTTTTAAAAAGTTTATATCATATACAGTTTATTTTTTCACTTTCGGAAATGTTAATATATCCGGCACAAGGTATTTAATAAAAAGAATAATAGGTCTTCCAAATGAAACAATAGAAATAAAAAACAAAACCGTATACATAAACGGAAGTGAGTTAAATGAACCTTGGGCAAATATTGGTAAGGATAACAGAATATTAGAAAGCAATATTTCTTCGAGGGATAATTTTGGTCCTTATATTATAGGATACAATGAATATTTTGTGTTATCAGACAATAGAGATTATGCTTACGACAGCAGAGTTTTTGGAAGCATTCATTTCTCTCTCATAGACGGAAAAGTAATATCTTATTAAATAAAATGCTTGAAAAATATTATATAGATGCTATAATACTTCAATTAAAAACCGAAAATATAATTTTTTATGAGGATATATATTTATGAATGCTTTACTAACTTTAGGAATAATCGTTTACTCAATAATTTGTATACTGTTACTTTTACTTATAATCATACAAGGCGGTAAAGCAGAAGGCTTATTTTCTAGTGCTCAAGCAAATGTACTTGGAAGCCAAAGAGGAAATGCTCTCACTAAAGCAACTACTATCTTATCTACAATATTTGTTGTAGGAGCTTTACTTATATCTATGGCTATAAGCACTCAAAAAACTGCTTTCGACCAAACAACAACTACTCCTGCTAATGTGCCAACAACAACACAGCAAGTGCCTACAAATAATACTTTACCAGACACTAATTTAAATACTAATAATTAATTTTGATTAATTTAAGAATTGAAATATTATACTTGTTTCAAAAGTGCTTGACAAAATTAGTTGAAAAAAAATAAAAATAATTTTACTTACAAGACAATGTTTTACATGTTGTATAATAATAAATTTTAATGTATATAATTGCAGTCTTTTTGCTTCTTTGTGGCAATACCGAAGGCACTTCCTTCAGTCGTACCGAGTAGGTGCCTTGCCTACGGCACGCAGAGCGTCGGCAAAAGAAGCGGGGGCTAGTCTACTCAAAACTTAAAAATTTTGTTATATAAGTTTTTTATTTTATTCAACTTTTTCCCGTGGCAAAAAGTTGCAAAAAACACAAGTAGTTAAATTTTATATCTAAGAAATTATATAAAATAATACTAATTATATCTTACATACTAAATATTAAACTAAAAACATATAAATATTTATTAATTTAGTTTTGAAACAAGTCTATTTAATTGTCAAAAATAAATAATAGAAGAAGTGTTTTATATATTATCATAAATATACAGCACTTCTTCTATATTATTATCATCATCTATTTTTAATATCTTTTTTTTGCCAGAATCTTTAAATCCGTTTTTTAGATAAAATCTTTTAGCCTCTTCATTTTTATCAAAAACATAAAGGCATAAGTTTTTATACCCATTATCTTTCATGTATGACATGCAATGATTTAATAATTCAGTTCCTATTCCGGAGCCCTGATAAACTGGGTGAACATATAAAGACATTATCTCCCCATAGTTTTCTATGCTGTATCTGTTATTTCCGCATGATATAGCACCTATAACATTATCATCTAAAAGAGCAATATGCACTTCTCTTGTCTTTGTCTTTATACCCTCAGAAAACTCTTCGCACCAATCATCTAAATATATCTTTTTTAAAAAATCTTCCGACACAATATCCTTATAAGATTGCTTCCAACATATAGCATGAAGCTTGCTTATATAAAACACATCATCTATATTAGCTTTTCTTATAACTAAATTCATACTCTCTCTCGATTTATTCGTTATAAGCCTCTTCAGCACTCATTAAAAGGTCAGTATCATCTGCTTTTTTAGAAGCTTTTTCTTCTTCTTTTTTATCTTCTTTTTGATTCTTATCTTCTTTAACAACAGCGTTTTTATTTTCAAGATACTCTTCTAATTTTTCTTTTACCTTATCTGCTCCGCCCATATTAAGTGCCTCTCTAATCTGTATCTCAAGCTCCATACGCATTTTAGGGTCTGCCGCAAGAAGTTCTCTCACCTTCTCTTTACCCTGTGCAATCTGCTCTCCGTTGTAGTAGAACCAAGCACCGCTTCTTGTGATGATTTTTGCCTCCATCGCTAAATCTATTAAAAGCCCCTCAGAAGATATACCCTTACCGAATATTATCTCTAAATTAACCACTTTGAACGGTGAAGATAATTTATTTTTTACAACTTTTATTTTTACTTTATGACCTATAGTATCATCACCTTTTTTAATCCATTCAGTTCTTCTAATGTCAAGCCTTACAGAAGAGTAGAATTTCAAAGCCTTACCGCCTGTAGTAGTTTCTGTAGGACCAGCACCATAACCAGTGGTAGCAATGTTTTGTCTTAATTGGTTAATGAATATTACAGCAGTATTTGTGTTGCTTATTATAGCAGTAAGTTTTCTCAAAGCATGACTCATAAGCCTTGCCTGTAAAGCAATATGAGCGTCCCCTATATCACCAGCAAGTTCTGCCTTTGAAACAAGTGCTGCAACAGAGTCCACAACAACAATATCGAAAGCAGAAGAAGACACAACCCTTTCTAATATTTCAAGAGCCTCTTCACCGCTGTTTGGCTGAGAAATATATAAATTGTCAATATCAACGCCCAAAGCACTCGCATATACTGGGTCAAGAGCATGTTCAGCATCTATAAAAGCAGCATAACCGCCAGCCTTTTGAGCCTCTGCTATAATGTGTAGAGTGAGTGTAGTTTTACCGGAAGCCTCATGCCCGTAAATCTCTATTATTCTTCCGCGAGGAACCCCGCCTACTCCTAAAGCATGGTCCAAAGTTAATGCCCCAGTAGAAATAACATCAACATTAACTGTTTTATTGCTTCCAAGCCTCATAAAAGAGCCGGGGCCGTATTTTTTATTTATCTGGTCGGTAATAGCTTCTATTGCTTCACTTTTACCGTCTTTTTTTACTTCAGTAGTTTCTTTCTTCTTAGTAGCCATATTCTCTCCAAAAATTATTAACTTAAATATCATTTATAAAATTTATTATATTGTACAAAAATACATTATTTTGTCAAGCTAATTATATAAATAAAACTAAAAAATAATTATTTTATTGGCAAAAGTGAAAGCTATAAAGTACTATATCTTTTCTAAATATGTTTATTTTAATTTGTTCATTAATGTCTGCATGAGAGAAGTGATAAATATAAAAAGCACCATAATAGATACATAATCCATAAAGAAAAATATTATAGGCTCTTCATAATCAAAAAAAGCAAAATCCACAAGCAAAAACATTTTATTGTATAAGCCTCTCTTAATAAACAAAACAACTCCGTATATAGAAACAAACAAAGCTATTATTATAGATATTTGTTTTTTAATAAACTTTTTATTTATAAACATACCCCAATGCATTCCCAAATGTGCCGACATAAATACAAAAGCCCAAGAGTTTGAAATCATATGAAGGCGTCTTGTAAACATTCCGCTGTTATGAATATTAAGAAAACCTAACACCCTTTGAGAAAATAGTATTCCGCTAATCATGAGTCCCGCCATACACAAAAAAAGCATAGTGTTAATAAAAGTGTTTAATATTCTATTAAAATTATATTTGCCTTTATAAATATTTTTATACCAATTAAAATTGAGTATATGATGAAGTATAAAAAATATAAAAAGCATAAAGCCCAAATATTCATGCACGGCATCACCTGTAAAGTGATATGCCATTAAAACAAAGAAGAGCAGCGTCATTATTATGTCTACTGTAATTTTAATTATTCTTTTCATCGAAGCTTCTCCTTGAACGAGTTTGCTGTTTTATAGTTTTGTTAATAATATTTTAACATTACATAATTCATTGCTTTTTGGGGACTAGTCCCCCTGCGAAGCGTGCCCTTAAGGGTACGCACCCCCAGTTCTTTTGCGACCGTAGAGAGTCATTCAGGGCGACCTAAGGAAGTACCTTTAGGTATGGTATTGCCACAAAGAAGCAAAAAGGCTGCATTTAATAAAGTATAGCTTTTTATATACAAACAAAATATAAACATTATTTTAGATTTATATATTCCAAAATATAAAGCTAAAAAAATCTCGCACTTTTTGCAACTTTTTGCTGCGGGAAAAAGTTGAATAAAAAACTCATATAAAAGAGATAGTTATTTTATAATATACTAAAAAATTTCAACTTTATTTATTTTAATTATTTGCAGGGCTTTGCCCCGCACCCCAGTTCTTTTGTCGCCACAAAGAACCAAAAAGGCTGCATTTTTAAGTCTAAGTATTATTTTACATCTATTATATTTTATAATATAAAAACATCTATCAACTTTAATAGCCTAGATTCCTTAGCCAATCCAAAACTCTACTTTTTGAGTTCTTTACTTCTGGTCTATACACCCCTATAGGCTCTAACACTTCGCAATTTTCTGGAAGTATGTTTTTTAAATCTCTTATTGTTCTTGATAGTCCTCCTGTGCCATGTGTGCAAAATGGTATTATTGTTTTGCCTGATAAATCATAGCTTTCAACAAATGTAAAAACTGCCATTGGGCATGTATACCACCAGTTCGGAAAGCCTAAAAATATAACATCATAATCATCAATGTTGTTCAATCTCCCTACTAATGCTGGTCTTTCATTGTTGTCCCTTTCTTTTCTTGCCTGGTTCAAACATTCATCATAATCGCTTGAATATTTGTTTTGTGTCTTTATGCTAAATAAATCTCCTCCTGTCTCTTCAGCTATCCAATTAGCAATGAGTTCAGCATTTCCCGGAGATAACATGCTTGCAGAAGTTTCAGCATCTACGTCAATAGAATCAGGATTTTCTACTACTGTATTGTCTGACCAAGTGAAATATGCTATTAATATTTTGTTTTGAGTGCCCTTAATATTTAGAGCATTAATGTTTTGTGAAGTTTCTAAACTATCAACTATATAATCTTTTTTTTGAGTATCATTATTACCGCAAGATAACATAATTATTGATAAAAGCACAAATATTATTTTTTTTATAAACACATTCATCAACACACTCCTTAATAACTTTTAGTTTACATTAAAAAACTTTATTTACCCTCTGATAATTCTCCATACCACCAAGATGCAGTTACGCCTCCGTCCATAAGAAAATCGCTTCCAGAAATAAATGAGCCTCTATCTGTCATCAATAGCTCAGCAACATTAGCAACATCGTCTGGAGTTCCTGCTCTTTTTGATAGGCAAAGCTCAAGCATTCTCTTATACATCGCTCCCCTTGGTCCGTTTAATTCATCGTTCGCTAATGGTGTTATTATTATGCCAGGGCTTATTGAGTTTAATCTTGCCCCTCTCTTGCCCCAATTACCAGATTCATACATCACTCTAAGACAGTTGCATCTCTTTGATAACTGATAGGCTTTTAATGTGTCTGAAGCTTTTTCAAGTATCGGCAAAGATAATAATTCTTCTGTTGGAGTAGTAGCAAGTATTCTATTTTCTTCATCTGTGAGAGAGCCTAAACGATAACCAGATTGAGACGATATTATAACCCCGCTTCCTCCCTCTTCTATCACCTTGCCGAACTCTTCAAGAAGCACCGCTGTTCCATATAAATCAACTTTTAAAATATCTTTAATAGATGCCTGAGATGGTGAAACGCCTGCAGCATTAACAAAATATTTTATCTTTCCTAAACCCTTTGAGAAATCTATAAGTTTTAAAATTGATTCTCTTGAAGAAATATCCGTTTCAAATACAGAAGTTTCAAACCCTGCATTATATAATATTTGTGATTCTCTTTTAGCATTTTCTATATTGAAATCGGCAAGTACAATATGCTTTCCAATTCCTACCCTTCTTGCTATGGCAATTCCAATAGAGCCTGCACCTGTTAAAACAAAAACATCTTTTTTCATTTTATATTCTCCTTATATTTATTAAATCATTCAAGAACCCATTCTGATAAAAGTTTTACCATTTTATAATCCTGATACGAGAAAAAAGAACTTTCATTTTTGTCAAGAGATGAAATTAGTTTTATGTCGCTCTCATCTAATTCAAAATCAAAAATATTAAAGTTTTCTTCCATTCTTTCTTTTCTAACACTTTTAGGTATTACTACTATATTTCTTTTTACAAGCCAATTTAAAATTATTTGAGCTATAGATTTATTATACTTTTTAGCTATGCTTAATAATATTTCATTACTAAACATATTATTTCTTCCTTCAGCAAAAGGAGCCCAAGACTGCATTTGTACATTATATTCATTCATAATAGTTTGATAATCATTTTTTTGATAAAATGGATTTACTTCTACTTGATTTACAGCAGGTACTATCTCATTATGCATTATTAAATCAACCAATCTGTCAGCAAAGAAATTGCATACTCCAATAGCTTTAATTTTTCCATTTTTGTATAACTCTTCCATACATCTCCATTCTCCGTAATAATCACCTAAAGGCTGATGTATTAAATATAAATCCAAATAATCTAATTGAAGTTTTTCAAGAGAATTATTAAATGCTTTTTTAGTATCATCATAGCCGTTTTTTTGTATCCATAATTTTGTTGTTATAAATAATTCTTTTCTGTTTATACCGCTTTCTTTTATGGCATCTCCAACAGCTTTTTCATTTTTATATGAAGCTGCCGTGTCTATTAGTCTGTATCCTGTTTCAATGGCATTTAATACTGCTTTTTTACATTCATTATAATCTTGAATTTGATAAACTCCAAAACCTAAAATAGGCATTTCCAAACCATTATTTAATTTTACGTATTTCATTTTATAAATCCTTTTAATATTATTTTATTCTAATTTTTTTTCTTTTAAATATTTTTCAAGCAAATCAGCTATTTCTAAATTGTTTAAATCTGAAAAAGGAAAATGAGTATTTCCATATATTCCAATTTCTGGAAGAATTACAACATCTACATCAGCATTATAAGATTTTAAAGTTTCTTCCCATTTTTTTATTAACTCTACTCTTAATCTCCACTCTTCCAAATAAGGATTATCAGATTTTTCTTTTGGTATATTATCCCCATAATAAATCACTATAGGTATGCTTGCTAATTTTTTGAAATCATCTTCAGGAATTTCTTTTATAGGAAAATATGCGGGCATACTAATATTAGTAGGAGAAGCATTTTGAGGAAAAGGCAAACTGCATCCGCCAGGCTCATATAAAACTAATGCCTTAACATTTTTATTTTTTATTGCTGTAAAAAATGCAGGACCGGCTCCTTGAGAATGTGCTGCTAAAATTCCTTCTCCTATTCTATCAAATAATGCAGACAAACTATCAGATACTACTTCCTCATCAAAACTGCCAGTATTAGGAGTAACCTGCTGAAAGTATTGAGTTAAAGTTTCTTTATCATTTTTGAATTGCACATTGTCAAAAAAATGAGGCCAAGAACCTATTCTAAACCTATTAAACAAAGACTGTTCATCAGGGGTAGGATTAATAGTTATAGCTACAGAACTTCTTCCAGCTCTTCCTCTCCTCGGCTGATCTACTAAATATACGCTATATCCTTTTTTTAAGAAAATATTTTGAAAACCTTCTCTGCCGTCTGGAGTGGTTTCAAAACTTTTAGCAGATTGTCCGCCGCCATGCAAAAATACTATAGGATATTTTTTAGCATTGACAGGTATTTGATAAAATGCATATCCATGGTCGCTATGATATGTTTGTCCGTTTGAACTTGGAAATAAAGTATCTTTTTCAAATTCTCCATTTGCAGATGATACTTTACCGCCAAATGTGAAACTTCCTTGTTTATCTATAATAATTTTATTTTGCGTATCATTAGAATTATTGCATGATATACTTAATAATATTATTGAAAACACTAATAATAATTTTTTCATTATATAATCCTTAAAATATTTTTTATTTGCTACTGCCTATTAATTATAATAAGCAGTAAGTAAATATAAAAGTTTTATAATATATTAATATTTTGAAGCCATGTTTTTATATTATTTTCTGAGCTATTAACGCTTCCTCCAGATATACTCAAACCCTCTAATATAGTTGAATTAGGACATAATGAAGTTATATCAGTAACGCTTCTTCCCATTCTGCTTCCGCCATGAGTACATAAAGGAGCAATTTTTTTACCGCTGAAATCATGAGTTAATAATAATTGCTTTACCGCCTGCGGAATAGTACCCCACCAATTAGGGTAACATAATATTATAGTGTCGTAGCTTGACAAATTATTTATATTAGCACTCAACCTTGGCAAAAAATCATCATTTTGTTCTTTTCTTGCCTGATTCACAGTGTCATTATAAGAACTTGGATATGGTTCAACGGTTTTTATTTCAAACATATCTGCTTGAGTGAGGTTTTTAATCATATTGGCAGCGGTTCTGGTATTTCCGCCCCAAGAGAAATACACTATTAAGACTTTAGAGCTTTGAGCGTTTAAGCCTCCGACTAATAATGTACTTGAAATAAGCAATGACATTAACATTGTTTTAATTATTTTCATCATTTAAATTCTCCTTGTAATATTAATTTTTAAATTATATTAAATAGGCATGATTGTTAATTAATATAGTTATAATATATTAATGTTATAAAGCATTATTTTTTATTAATAAAAATATCATACATACTTTAAGTAAAAATGCAGTCTTTTTGGTTCTTTGTGCCAATACCGAAGGCACTTCCTACGGTCGCCCTGAAAGACTCCCTTCGGTCGCAAAAGAACTGGGGTTTGGGGCAAAGCCCCAACTATAAAACACAAAAATTAAAAATACTATTATATTTTTTAATTTAGTTTTGAAAGAAGTATAATATAATTTTTTTATCATTTTATATTATTAATTATAGCTATAGCATTCAATGTTCTTGGGTAGCCTATATAAGGTATGCATTGTGTTACAGCTTCTATTAACATATCTTTACTGTTGCCCATCTTAATATTTGCATTCGCATGTGCTATCGCTTGAGGTTCTGCTCCTCCTAATGAAATAAGCATTATGAATGTTAAAAGCTCTCTTGTTTTTAAATCTAAACCTTCTCTTGTATAAAAATCTCCAAAACAATTAGCCGATAAAAAATTCTGTATATGCTTTTGATTAGGTGCGGCATTCGAATGTGCAGTAAGTATCGCATCTCCATACATGCTTACTTGTGTTTCTAACCCCTTATCAAATCTTGTACTTTCTGTAACTGTTGATTGAGATTCTATAGGAAGCGAAATATTTTTTTCTTTAAATACTTCATTTGCCTTTTCTAATGCAGCAAACACTCTAGGAAATCCTACATAAGGCGAACATTGATATAATGCTTCTTTTATCTCTATAGGACTAACTCCAATATTTAAAGCTGTTTCTATATGAGGTTTTATCATATCAGTTCCTTGTGATGCTGTTAAAGAAACTAATGGTACAAGCTCTCTTAATTTAGGCTCTAATGTGCCATGATTATAAACTTCTCCATAAACAAAATTATTAAATATACTTTCTAAATCTGCATCATTAGTTTTAGTTATAGATGCATCTCTTTTTAGTAATTCATTGTATTTAGTTTTTGCTTTTTCTGTCATAGTTAAACTTTCTCCTTTATTTTGTGAATTTGCTATGCATGAAAATACTATTACTATAATAGATAAAGATAAAATAATTTTTAATATTTTTTTCATTTAGTAAACATCTCCTAAAATATTTATTATTTATATTTTTTAATTCACTTAATTAATTCACCCTTTCAATGCGTATATCAAAATTGCCTTTCATATTTGAAAGTTTCTCAACATCTGATACATTTTCAAACCTGCCTAAATAAATTAAATTATTTGAGTATCTGAAATCTCTATAAAATATAGCAATGTTTCCCCAAGGAGCATAATAGGTGATATCGCCTGCTTTAGGGTTTATGCCGTCTGGTTCATTTTCTATATTTAATTTTTTGCTTAAATAAAATATTTTTTCTGTGCTGTTAAAATCTTCTGCTTTAATGCTTAAAGGAAGAAGAGATAAAAAATCGTTTCCTGCTTTTGAATTGTTGATTAGAGCATAGATTTCATTATTGTTAAATGTTAATTTTATTTTAGTAGTTTGTGCAAAAGCGTTCATAGTGAATAATCCTATAAAAAAAGTTATAATAATTTTCTTCATATTTTAGCCTCCTATGTAATCATCATGATTGATTTCATTCTAACTAAAAAGATAAATATATCAAATACTTATGTATTATAATTAATTATAACTAAAAAGCATTACAATTATTTTTTAATATTTAATCAAAATATAAATGTTTTCTTAAATAAAAAATATAAAAAACTTTCTAAATCGTTTGACATTGGAGCATACTCTAATGCTATAATATAATTAATAAAAAAAATAAGAGGTTATAAAATGAGTAAAAAAGTATTAATAATATCATCTAGCCCAAGAAGAGGAGGCAATTCCGATACATTATGCGATGAGTTTTTAAAAGGTGCTAAAGAAAGAGGACATAATGGAGAAAAGATATTTTTAAAAGACAAAAAAATTAATTACTGCGAAGACTGCGGAACTTGCTATAAAAATAATAAGCCTTGCGTACAAAAAGATGATATGAAAGACATTTTAGACAAAATGCTTGAGGCTGATGTAATAGTAATGGCTACACCTGTTTACTTTTACACAATGAATGCCCAAATGAAAACTTTTATAGACAGATGCGTTACTAAATATTTAGAGATTAAGAACAAAGATTTTTATTTTATTGCGACTGCTGCTACTGAAGATGAAAAAGAAATGGTTAGAACTATTGACGGCTTTAGAGGATTTTTGGATTGTTTAGAAGATGCAAGAGAGAAAGGATTTATATTAGCACATAGTGTTTGGAATAAAGGCGAAATCAATGATAAAAAATTTATGCAAGATGCATACAATATGGGGTTAAATGTCTGATTATTTTAATTTTATAAAATCATAAACAATTTCAATATAATTAAAAAATTGGTATATCTTAAAAAAGGTATGCCAATTTATTTTTTTAATATATTTTTTAAGTTTATTAATTTTTATATTCAATTCTCCATTCATTAAAAGTTATACTGATAAATATTTAACGCAACTATATTAAATATTTATGTCTTATAATAAATTATAACTAAAAAGCATTGATAAAAATATATAGTATGTTAGTATAAAAGTAAGGTAAATATATTTTATAAATATATCTATTTTTATAGATGTATTATCAACTTTTTTGCCGCTCAAAAAAGTTGCAAAAAACGCAAATACTACTACATTATATTTTTTTAAATATAGTACAATTCATAAAAATTCGGCTATATTTAAAAATTGATTTATAAAAATGCAGCCTTTTTGGTTCTTTGCGGCGGCAAAAGAACTGGGGGCGTGGGGGCAAAGCCACCACAAATAAAAAACTTAAAAATACATCTATAAATCTATGAGGTACTATAATGGACATAAAAGCTTTGAAATATTTTCTAATTTCGGCAAGAGAAGGTAGCATCACTAAAGC
>NZ_CAKVGN010000016.1 GCF_934747485.1 uncultured Brachyspira sp.
TTCTCTATACCATTAATATGGTTCTTTTCTTCAGCGAACTTTTCACTATGATTAATTCTAAAGTGCTTAAATTCAGAAACATCTAATACATCATAACTATGATAATAATCTGAATAAACTATACTATCAGGCTGTACTTTTTGCCTAATAATAGGCATTAAAGTGCTTATTTTAGTATTATTTATCATTTTTACATATACTTTTCCGCCTCTTTTTAACAAACCAAACACTGGTATTTTATATGCAAGCTCCTCTTCCTCTTTTTCCTTTTCTTTTACCGCCAAAATAACTCTCATCAACTTCTATTTCTCCATTGAAAATTTCTTCTTCTTTTTCTTTCTCATATTCAAATATTAATTCTCGTAAATGATGATAATATAATATTGCTGTTTTACGATTAATTCCAATAAGAGCAGAGGCAGTCCTTGCTGTAGTTCCTGCTACAAAATGCTCTATTAATTTTAATTGTTTATCTTTACTTAATTTACTACGTTTCATACTTAAATTTTAACAAATTTAAGTTATCTAGGACAGCCCCAAAACTTATATAAATAATAGATTATCTAATGATGATACACAAGACTATTTAGAATATTATCAAAATTATTACAATATTAATGCTGTTTATTGTTATGACGGTTGGAATAACCTTAATTTACTTGAGTTTAAAAAGAATACATTTTTAATTGAAAGCACTATGGACGGATTAGTAAATATGCATTATTATAATCCTGAGTTCATAAAAGATAATTTATATGCTTCATTTAAAGAAATAAAAAATTATAATTTCAGACTTGGAGATATAGATAAAGTAGAATATGCTGAAATTAATTCAATTTCTACAAATGATTTGAAAGATTATACTAAAGGCTCTAAATTTATAGATTCAGGCAACTTTGATATAAAACAATATTCATCTTATATAGCTGAAAACATGTACTATCCTTTACATAGCATATCTTTCTTCTTATGTGATATCAATAATGACGGCAAAGAAGAATTAATGCTTTCAGGCGAATATACAAGTTCTGCAGGAAGAGGTGCTATAGCACATTATACTTTACTTTTAAAAGATAATTTGGAAATAGATTTTGATTCAGAAACAGGACAGCTTATTAATAATCCGGATTTTCAATCTTTGGAATGTAGTCAAAAAATATACATAGAAAATGGCAAAAATAAAATGCTTTTATTGGATACTATTAATAATGAAGCATGTGATATATTCGTTGATAATAATGAAATAAAGAATGCAGATTATTTTGATTATATTACATATACTTATCAACCTAAATTGGAATGGAAAGGAAGCATACTTAATGGAGTACCTGAAGGAGCTTTAAAAACTGATGCCAGCTTTGATATGTCTAAAGCAGATAATGCATCAGACAAAGCAATAGTGTCCGACAGAACTTTGAGAGTAGCTGATAAACTTATAAGCGATGCGTATTTTGCTAAAAAGGCTACTTTAGATAAACAAGGTCAGGAAGAATTGTTAGAACAAAGAAGAGCAGAAATAAAAGCTATTCAGGAAGCAAAAGGTGACATTAAAGCAATAGAAGCAGAAATGTTTAAGATTTTGGGTATACAATAATTTTTAATAGTTTCAATAAAAGTGCATGCATATTTTTTATATGTATGCACTTTTTTATTCTTAAAATATTTTATAATTGAAATTTTGTTAATTTTCTTTTATTATAAAAAACTATAATACATACTGAGGTTAAAATATGAAAAATATTATTATTACAATACTTGCTTTAACAATAATTTCCTGTGGTGGTAACAAAGAAGCAAATCAAACGTCACAAAATACTAATGAACAAAAAACTGCTCCATCTGTTAATCAAAGTAAACAAACAGATAATCAAAAAGAATTCTTTGATATGAAATATGTTTATAAAGGTGTTAGAGTAGATAAAACTAAATTTGATGAAGAGCTTAAAAATGCAAGACAAAATAATGGGTATGCAAAAAGGAATTTTGATTTTCTTAATAGGAAATTTGCAAATGATAATGAAAGAAAAAAATATTCTATAGAGTTTATATCAAATGTTAATTATGATTCATTTAGTGAAACATTCTCAAGTTGGGATAGATATAATGAAGATTTGACAGATTATTATGCTGATGAATATCTATATGTAGAGCAGAATTTAGCATTAAAAAAAGCAAGAGAGGAGTTATTAAAATTAAATAAAAAAGATTCTGATGTTTATTTAGCTTTGTTCTTATCTCATTTTGCTTGTGATTCGCTTTACTATTTTGAAGAAGAAAAAAAGTATTTAACAGAATGGAAAAAATCAGGCGGCACTAATATATCTATGATGATATCAAAGTATGATGATGATAATGCTTATAGTGGTAAAATGAAATTAATTGATTATATAATAGAGGCTCCAGATTCTTTAAGGGCAGAAAAATTAGTTGCTGATGCTTATAACAATGGTTTCTCTAGATATATTTTAAAAAATACTGGATATATAGATTTATTTAATGAAAATAATTATTCTTTAACTTCAGTTGTAGAAGAAGGTACAGCTCATGTAGCTTCAGTAATGATAGTACCAGAAATAGTTAATACAAATATAATAAATAAATATTTAAAAACCTATGTTACAAATAGACTTAGCAATGATAAATTATATTTTGAGGATTCAGAGTATTTTAAAAATTATTACGGAATTGATTTGATGGAGTATTATGATGGATGGAATAATCTTAGTTTTCTTGAGTTTAAGAAAAATACATTTTTAATTGAATCAAGAGTAAATATGCATTATTATAATCCTGAGTTTATGAATAATCATATATATGCTTCATTTGAAGAGACAAAAACTTATAATTTTAGACTTGGAGATATAAATAATGTAGAATATGCTGAAATCAATTCAATTTCTACAAATGATTTGAAAGATTATACTAAAGGTTCTAAATTTATAAGTTTCGGTAAATTTGATGAAGAAAAATATTTGGAGTATATAGATGAAACAATGGGTTGGCGTGTATATCCATCTTTCTTTTTATGCGACATCAATAATGACGGCAAAGAAGAATTAATGCTTTCAGGGGATTATGATTATGGCGGAGGAAGAGGCGGTACAGTGAATTTTACTTTACTTTTGAAAGAGAATTTGGAAATAGATTTTGATTCAGAAATAGGGGAGCTTATTAATAATAAAGATTTTCAAGATTTAGAATGTATTCAAAAAATATATACTGAAGACGGTAAAAATAAAATGTTTTTATTAGATACAAGTTATAATAAAGCACTTGATATATTCATTGATGATAATGAAATAAAGAATGCAGATTATTTTGATTATATTACATATAGTTATCAGCCTAAATTAGAATGGAAAGGAAGTATAGTTAATGGAGTACCTGAAGGAGCTTTAAAAACTGATGCGAGCTTTGACATGTCTAAAGCAGAAAATGCATCAGACAAAGCAATAGTGTCCGACAGAACTTTGAGAATGGCTGACAGATTTATAAGCGATGCATATTTCGCTAAAAAGGCTGCTTTAGATAAACAAGGTCAGGAAGAATTATTGGAGCAAAGAAGGGCAGAGATAAAATCTATTCAAGATAAAAAAGGAGATATTAAAGCAATAGAATCTGAGATGCTTAAAATATTAGAATAATTTATGGAAAATAATATAGAAACACATCTTTTTAGTGATACAAATTTCTTTTTTGATGATGGCAATACACTTATACTTGGAAGTTTTCCTGTGCCGTTGTATACGCAAGAAGAAAAATTTAATTTGCTTGATGATGAAGAGAAAAATAATGCATGGTATTATTCGAGTAAAAAAAGTGAGTTTTGGAAATTAATTGCTTATAGTTTTAATATTGATAATAAAGATTTTTTAGTTTCTAAAGAATTAAAGAAAAAGCTTTTTTATGATAAAAGAATAGCTATAGCAGATGTGTTTCATAAATGCAAAAGAAAAGATAAAAATAGCTCTAAAGATACTGATTTGATTATAGTAGAATATAATAATTTAATTGTTGAGATTATAAAAAATATAAAGCTCATAATTTTTACAAGCAGATTTACAGAGAATAATTTTTTTAAAATATTAAAGAATAATAATGTAGAGTATAGTTTAATTGAAAGCGAAGAGAAAAATATTTTTGATTTATCAGAAGAAATAATTAATTCTGTTCGTGAGAGATATATTGTTATAGAAGACAAAAAAATAAAAATAGCAACTATTACTTTAAAAATTAGCCCTATTAAGGGAGTGAGCCTTTATTCTACAAAGCAATTACTATTTAAACATTATTTAAATAGCTAAAAAAATATATTATTATTTTTGCTTGAAGTTTTTTTATAAAGTAGTATATTTAAAATATATTTACATATTTAGGAGTTTTTAATATGTCAAAAATGAGAGTAGTTATGGCTTCATCAGAGGCTGTTCCTTTTATAAAGACAGGAGGACTAGCAGATGTTGCTGGATCTTTACCAATATATTTAAAAAAACTAGATGTAGAGGTTTCTGTTGTTATTCCAAAATACAGAGACATTGATTTTAAGGGCTGTTATTTAGAAAATGTGCTTCCTACTATGGGGGTATGGATGGGTACAGGTGAAGAGTGGTGCAGTGTTTTTAAGACTGTATATAATGGCATAGATTTTTATTTTATAGAGCATCATCATTTCTTCAGCAGAGAAGGTCTTTATCATGACAATGCTTTTAATGACTATCAGGATAATGCTTGGAGGTTCGGATTTTTTTCAAGAGCAGTGCTTCAATTATGTAAAGATTTGAATTTAAAACCAGATATAATTCATGCTAATGATTGGCAAACTGCAGCAATACCGGCATATATAAAAACTTGGCACTGGAATGATGAAGTAGGTAAAGCAGCGAGTGTTCTTACTATACATAATGCGAACTATCAAGGTATTTATAATGCAGCAAGCACTTATAATTATTTGGGTTTGGGTTGGAATAATTTTAGTCCAGATACTTTTGAAGACCATGGCAATATAAATTTACTAAAGGGCGGAATATTTTTCTCTGATTTGGTTACAACAGTAAGTCCAACTTATGCAAGAGAAATAGCTTCTCCTTATGGCGGTCATGGTATAGCACCTTATTTAAATAATAAAACAACAAGTTTCTTTGGCATATTAAATGGAATAGATGAAGATGTTTGGTCACCAGAAAAAGATACTATGATAGCGGCACATTTCTCTTCTAAAGATATGAAGGGCAAAAAAATATGTAAGAGAGAATTGCAAAAGAGATTTTTACTCGAAGAGAATGATGATGTAGCTTTAATTGGTGCTATAGGAAGGTTTGTTGATCAGAAGGGGTATCATTTACTTGCTTCTGTTATTGAACCTTTGATGGCTAATATGAAGTTTCAATTTTGTATACTTGGTACGGGTGATAAAGGTTTTGAAAGCTTCTTTGGTGATTTACCTAAGAGATATCCCGGCAGGATAGGCTCTTATATTGGTTATAGCAATGAATTATCACATTTAATAGAGGCGGGAGCTGATATGTTTGTGATGCCTTCTTTGTTTGAGCCTTGCGGACTTAATCAGATGTATTCTTTAAGATATGGAACTATACCTATAGTGCATGCTACAGGAGGTCTTGAAGATACTGTTGAAAATTATAATGAAGCTACAGGTGAGGGTTCCGGATTTAAGTTTTATGATTCTAATAATTCTGCTTTATATAATACTATTGGCTGGGCTATTAGTGTTTATTATGATCATAGAGATAAATTTGAAGCTATGCAAAAACGTGTAATGAAGATAGATAATTCTTGGGAGAAAAGTGCTAAGGAATACATAAAAGCATATAAAATTGCTATAGAAAACAAGAAAAACTATGATAAAAATTGCGGACTATAATAACAAAAGGAGAATGTTTAAAAAATGTCTAAAAGTGTAGTATATGTGGTTGCAAATGAAAATTTTCAAGATGAGGAGTTTTTTGAAAGTAAAAAGATTTTAGAATCTAAAGGATATAGTATAAAATTAGCTTCTAGTATAATAGGCGAAGCACATGGAAAATTGGGTAGTACTGTTAATACAGAGCTTTTATTTAGTGAAGTGAGTACAGATGATTTTGATGCTATAGTTTTTGTTGGAGGAGTTGGTTCTATAAAGCTTTGGGACGATTGGCGTACACAGGGGCTTGCTAAGTTATTTCTTGACAATGGAAAAATAGTAGCTGGTATTGGGAGCGGGGTTGTTATAATGGCTAATGCAGGTATATTAGAAAATATTAATGTTACTTGTTTAAAAGAAAATGAATCTCCTGTAAGGCATAATAATGCTAATATTTTGGAAGAGAATGTTGTAGTATCTGGAAATATAATAACAGCTAATGGACCGCAATCTGCAAAAGAGTTTGGCAATGTTTTACTTAATGCTTTAGAAGCAGTATGAATTTGTTTTGTAGCATATAGATATAAAACTATATTTTTTATAAAAGTTATTTTTCTTCAACTTTTTCCCGCCTTCGCTTTGCGAACTTCGTCAAAGTTGCAAAAAGTGCACTCTATATGTTGGAATATGTACTAATATGAAATAATATTTGTACTTTTGGATATGCTTAAAAGCTAGTTTTTTAATGCAGCCTTTTTGCTTCTTTGCGGCAGCAAAAGAAGTGGGGTGCGGGGCAAAGCCCTGCAAATATTTAAAATTAAAAACTAAATTTTGATAAATTTAAAAATTCTCAGTTTATTTTAAATAAATAATATTTTTTATAGTTTAAAAGAGTTTTTAAATATTATTTCATCTAACTAATTAAAATATCTGGCTTTCTATTTTTGTATAGCATCACAGAAACAATTAAGGTTGCTACTTCGCTTATAGGAAGAACTAAAATTAAACCAAAAAATCCTATTATGTTAGGTAAAGTTAATACTAAAGCTATTGGAAGTATTGTGCTTCTTAATGCGGCTACTATTGCTGAAGCTCCTGCCTTTTGTACAGATGTGTAGTAGGCACTCATTATAATATTTATTCCTACACCTATAAAAGTGGGTATTGATGCTCTTACAAAAAAATTAGCATCTTCAAATGTTTTTAAATCAACATCTTGTAAAAGCATTTTTACTAGTGAACTTGGGTTTATTAATAATATAATTGATATTAATATTGATATAATAGAAATTAAGAATATTGATATTTTTAAAAAATCTTTCATTCTGTTTTTATTTTTAGCCCCATATGAAACACTTACTAATGGCTCTAATGCTTCACCAATAGAATATGCAAGCATTATAAAAAACATTATGGCATAATTAGCAACGGAATAAACAAGTATGCCGTTATTGCCAGAAATTTTATATGCTGTAATATTAAATAGCCAAGGTATAAGCCCTGATGATAAATTACTTAAAAACTCTGAAAATCCATTGAATGATGCTTTTAATATGTAAATCCAGCCTCCATAGACTTTTATGATTTTTAATTTGCAGTTTGGCTTAAAGAAATATAATAGCCCCATAATAAATGCAATCATTTGAGATATAGCAGTAGCCCAAGCAGCTCCAGATATTCCAAGCTTAAAAACTACAATAAAAATAGGGTCTAATATCATATTTGCTATAGAAGATATTATAAACATTAAAGAAGCAAATTTCGGAGAACCATTAAGCCTTACGAATTGACTAAGCACATAAGCAATGCCCCAAAAAAATGTGGCAAATAATACTCCTTCAATATAATCTAATGATAGTTCATATATCTCTCCGTGAGCACCAAATAATGGAAGTAAATTAGTTCTAAATATATATGCTATTATAAGTGGTAAAGTTGCTATTGTGAGAACTACAATTAAAGTTTGAGTAAATATTAAATTGGCTCTTCTTATATTGTTTTCTCCTATGCATTTGCCAGCGAGTGCAATAGAGCCTATTGTAAGCATTACATAAATACCAAATGATAAAGCAGTAATTGGCCAAACTATATTAATTGCAGTGAATGCATTAGCAGAGATAAAATGTGCCACAAAAAAACCGTCAACAAATACTGCGGCACTTCCCATAATCATACCCAAAATGCTTGGTATAGCAAATTTAAAAAATAGTTTTATACTGCTATTTTCTATTAAAGTTTTATCATTAAGTTCCATTTTGTAGCCTATTTAGTTTTAAATAAAAATATTATAAGTACGTTTTCAGACCAATTGTAAGTATTTTTAATTATTTGTCAATAGCATAATATAAATTGATAATATATAATAGTATAAAGGAATTTAATTATGGAAATAGTAAAATATAATAAGAAATATGTTAAAGAGTCTATGGAGATATGGAATAATATTATAGAAGATGGAGTTTATTTTCCGCAAATAGATGTTTTAAAAGATATTGAAGAAGCAGATAAATATTTTTCTTCTCAGGATTATACCGGCTTATCAATAGAAGATGAAAAAGTTTATGGGGTTTATATACTTCACCCTAATAATATAGGAAGATGCGGACATATATGCAATGCTTCTTATGCGGTAGATAAAAATATTAGAGGTAAAGGTGTAGGGGAGGCTTTGGTGAGAGATTCTATTATACGAGGGGCTCAATTGGGTTATAAGATACTTCAGTTTAATGCTGTTGTATTATCTAATGAAACTGCTCATAGACTATATAAAAAAATAGGGTTTAATGAAATAGGCATAGTTAAAAATGGCTATCTCAATAAAAACAATGAGTATGAGGATATAGTTCTTTATTATATAGATTTGTGATTTTATAATTGATTTAATTAACTTAATTAATATAAATTAGGAGCGAATATAATGGACTTTAAAAAAGTAAAGATTGAAGTTTATATACCTGAAGAATATAGAGATAAATTAAGAGAGGCATTAAATAATATAGGAGTTTTGGGTGTTGGCAATTATGATAATGTAATGTCTGTAACAAAAGTAACTGGTTATTGGCGACCTTTAAAAAATGCTAATCCTTTTGATGGAGAAATTAATAAATTGTCAAAGGCTGATGAAGACAAGATAGAGTTTGCTGCAGATATAAAGAATATTGGAAATGCAGTAAAAGTAATAAAAGAAGTACACCCTTATGAAGAGCCTGTTATAAATATTATACCTTTAATAAATGACAGATTTAATTTAGATTTTTAATTAATGGAATGTTTTTAAATAAAAATATATATTTTTAATTTATCATAACAATTTAGTTTTGAATTAAGCCTAATGTTGAATTTTCATTTAATCAAATTTAAATATTATAGATTATATTTAATCTTTGCTTAACATTTTCTAAACTTATATTATTGCTCACAGTCTCTTCGCTTTCTAATGCGAGCATAGACATGATTGCAGCAAATTTTACTTTATAGTCCAAATCAAAATTGTTGTATATAGAATAAATTATACCAGCCATAAATGCATCCCCTGCCCCTGAAGCATTTAAAATGTTTACTTTAGGTGCGTTTAAATGTGCGGGCTTTGTTTTAGTAGAGGCGTAGCATATTCCTTTCTCTGCGAACGTAATGTATATTTCTGATACTCCTATATCTATAAATCTCTCCACCGCCTCCAAGCCTTCTTCTATAGTGCTAATATCTTTATCTAAAAGAAATGAAGCCTCATTTGAATTAAGCTTTAGAGCATATATATTTTTTTCTAATCCTTTTATATTCTCTGCTTTTTTTACAGATACAGCATCACATAATAATTTTTTATCTGGAAAGTTTTTTATTAAATATTCAAAAATCTCTCTTTTTATCACGGCATCTACTGTAATGAACTTTGCATTTTTTATTATGTCTTTTATAGTTTCTAAATATTCTATTGTAATGTTTTTGTCTAAATCGTCCATATCAGAAACGGCTAAATACATATCTTTATCATTATTCATTATAGCCATATATGTTGTGGAAGAGCCTTTTTTTACAATGTATGAAGTATCTACATTAAGAGATTTTATATTATTTAAAAGAATGTCTCCGAATATATCATTTCCTATATAGGTTATAAACTTAATATTATGAAGCCCTAAGTTTGATAGGTTATGAACAATATTTCTTTCAACGCCTCCAGCACATATATTTATTTTTGCAGGGTTTGATTCTCTTAATAAAATATTTTCTTTAGAGAAGCTTTGTATATCTATGTTAGAGCCGCCTATAGAAACTATATATTCATTCATAAACTGTTTTTTCCTTTTTTAATTTTTTTATGTTATATTAAAAGACATCATTTGACAATATGTTTTATATGTTTTTTTGATATAAATATTTATGGGTTTTAGTTTATGAGTTTAATAAATAGATTGGACAGTTCTGCAATAGAGTTTGTGCACAGTTTACATAATAATTTTAATTTTTTGGATTATTTCTTTTCATTAGTTACAAATATGGGCGATGCTTTATTTTTATTTATTGTTATAATAACTTTTTTAATATTTAAAAAAACAAGGCTTTGCGGAATAAATATGGCTGTTAGTTGTTTTATAGCATTTATTATTACTGCTGTTATATTAAAACCTTTAATAGCGAGAGAGCGTCCTATTACAGAGTATTATGATTATTGGGTCGCTGTAGGAAGTCATATTGAAACATCATTCTCCTGCCCATCTTCGCATGCTACAGTTTCTTTTGCTGTTTACTTGCCTATATTTCTTTACTTTAATAAACTATATAGTTTTTTAGCAGTAGTTCTTGCTTTGATTATAAGTTTCTCAAGGGTTTATTTGATGGTTCATTATATGAGTGATGTTATTTTTGGGGCATTTGTGGGAATTATTGTTTCATTTGTTGTATATGTATTTATAAATAAAAAGATAGTTATTGTTTCATAATTTTATATAATTTTTCATTTTAATGTGTATTTTTTATATTTTTTTAAATCTTAATTTAATAATTGAAAATTTATGCTTGATTTTATATTTTTAAAAAGTAAAATAATTGTAAAGAATATTTATTAACATTATTTATTAATACCATTTATTATTAAGAAGAGGTTTATATTATGAAAAAAATAAGTCTTCGATTAAAAATAAGTTTTTCTATATTAATTCCATTGGTTATAATGCTCGTATTTGCCAATGTAGTAAATATTGTTTATGTGAGAAATGCGAGTAAAGAGTTTGTATATCAAATATTAAAACAAAGTGCGGCTATGGAAGTTGAGAGTTTAAAATCTATTATTAATGATGAGGCAGATATTACAGTCGGGTTTGCTAATACTGTAGCAGGTTTTTATAAAGATGGCGTATCAAACAGAAATTTTTATGAGGTAGCAGCTTATAATTTTTTCACTACTCTTCCAAAAGAAGTAAATAAATTATTAATAGCTTTTGAGCCTAATATATTTAATGATGATAATAATTATTTAACATCAGAAAAATATATGCAAGCTAATGGAAGATTTAATTATTATATAACGAGAGATGGAGATAACTTAATAGAAGGACATTCAGACAATACTATTTTTCAAAGTGATTATTACACATCTGCTGTATCAAGCAAAGAAAATTATATAACAGATATTTATACTTCCTCTACAAATAATAAATCTATGAATTTTATTTGGTCTATACCTATAAAGGCAGACAATAGAGTAATAGGCGTTGTTGCTATAGATGTATCAGTAGAATCTCTATATAATTTATTATCTAATATAAAACTTTTTGAAGGCACTACTACAACTCTTTTTGATAATACAGGACTTATATTATACGACAGCGATAAAGATTATTTTATAGGCAAAACTTTAGATGAAATATATCCTTATTATAAAAAATTTGATATGTTTAATAGAGTAATGAAAGGTGAGAATGTAATATTTCAAACTTATAGCGAAACAGTAAAAGCAAATTATACTTATTCATTTACTCCTGTTGATGTTATTCCCGGTAAAAATTGGGGGTTAAAAATTACAGCTCCAAATAGAGTAATATTCAAAGACTCAAATGAGATAAGAACTATAATGATAATTATTTCTATAGTTATAGTTGTTTTGGCATTTTTAATAGTTCCTTATATTATAGGAAAAACAGTTTCTAGTATAATTAGTGTTTTAGCAAAAGATATAGTAGGAATGTCTACAGGAGATTTAACTATAGAAATACCTAAGGGCTTTGAAAACAGAAAAGATGAATGGGGAGATATTGCAAGAGGCTGGGACAAGGCTATGCTTAATTTTAATAAGGTAGTACATACCGTAAGAAACTCAGCAGAGCAGGTATCAACTGCAGCCAATCAGGTATTATCAGGCAATACAGATTTATCGCATAGAACAGAATCTCAAGCTGCAAGTTTGGAAGAGACTGCTTCATCTATGAATGAGATGGCTAGTGCTATAAAAGAATCTGCAGAGGGAGTTGCAAGAAGCACACAAATGGTTGCTGATGCTAAAGATTCTCTTATGAAAGCTGGTGTTATAGTAGAAGACAGTGTAGAGAAGATGAATGATGTTTATGAGGCTAGCGAGAAGATTATAAACATTACTAAACTAATAGAGGATATTGCTTTTCAAACTAATATACTTGCTTTGAATGCTTCTGTAGAGGCAGCTAGGGCAGGAGAGCAGGGAAGGGGATTTGCTGTTGTTGCTAGTGAAGTGAGAAACTTAGCACAGAATGCTCAAGAGTCTGTAAAAAATATTACGAATTTGATTACAGACAGCACTAATAAAATTAATTTAGCTACTAGAAGTGTAAAAGAGTCTAAAGAGATGTTTGATGATATATCTCAAAAGATGGACGATGCTTCAGCTATAATGGAAAAAATTAATATAGCAGCTCAAGAGCAAGGAAAGGGAATAAGTCAGGTTAATATAGCGATTACACAAATGGATACTTCTGTTCAGCAAAATGCAGCATTAGTAGAAGAGGCAACTTCAGCTTCGCAGTCGCTTCTTAATGAGGCAGAGGATTTGATAAAGGCTATAGAATATTTTAAGTTAAAGGAAGAATAATATTATATAACTATATTTTGTAGAAAGTTTTATTTTTCGTATAGGCTTTGTAAAAAAATAAAAACATGCAAGAGAAAGCATAGTTGTTTAAATGTATACTAAAACTTTTTAAGTTTGTTATTTGTGGCGGCTTTGCCCTATACGAAGCGTGCCTGTTAGGGTAAAACCACACTTCTTTTACTGCCACAAAGAAGCAAAAAGGATGTATTTTTATTAAGTATAGCTAACAACATATGGTATTATTTTATATACATATTTACTATATAAGACTTAAATATTTGTACTTTCGCGAAGCGTGCCCGGAGGGTAAAAACTTTTTGCTACGGGAAAAAGTTGAATAAAAATATACAAGATAAAATATAATTATTGTATATAGACTAAAAAAATAAAAGCACTATTTATTGTTTTTAAATAGTGCTTTCTTAATTATATAAAAGGTTTTATTAACGGCTATTTTATAGTTTCAAATTTCATCTCTCTAAATCTTTTATACTCTTCTTCTATTTCACTCTTTTTAGACATGAAATTATCTCTTGTCTCCATTATCTCCTGTAAATGTACTGCTCTCGCTTCATTAATGTTTCTGTCTCTTATAAGTCCGTTTTCAGCAATCACAAATTTATACTTTCCATTTTCTCCTTTTACTAAATCGCCGCCCGCACCGCAAACAGCACATTCAAAATTAAACTTAACTCCGTCCCAATGCTCCTCACCCGGATATATCAAAGAAGAATGACATCTTGGGCATAAACCTAAATTATGGTCTCCAAGCCATTTTCTCTCTTCAACAGGAGTATTAATTGCTTGGGCAATGTTTTTTCCCATTTGGTAAGCTCTCTCTAAGTAGTCTTTATGTATGAGAACATTTCCGGGTCTGCCAACACTTGTAGCCAAATACATATCAACAACAGTTATAGATTGAGTAAACATTGTAGCAGCAAGTCCCTCTAAGCTCATAGTCTGCCAATCATGCTTAGAGCCTCCAACTCCTATAAGTCCTGCTACTGTGTGAGGGTCTTTTTTTACCTGTCCTATCTTTATTCTAAATGATAATTCATAAGCCAAAAATCTCTGAGCAAATGATAAATATAATGAAGAAGGAAGCAAATCATAAGTAGGACAGCCCACTATTATACCTTCACATTCATTCATAACATTAACTATTTTGTCCATATCATCTTTTTCTTTATAGATGCAGCCTTTGTATTCTTTTTTTTCTTTAAATGCTTTCCCCATGCCTATTGTCATGACTCGCACCCTGAGCAAGGCTTTATATCATAATCAAATAAATTAATAAGTATTGCTTCTCCGCCTGCATCTTTTACTGCTGTTAAAGCTTGTTTTACTAAAATTTCGCTGTTTCCATTATGTCTTCCAGCAACTATTCCCATAACTTTCATATAATATGAATCTCCTTTTATTGAAAAAATTATATTACTGGATAGGCTGCCAGTCTTCGTATTATGTTTTTTAAAAATGGTATTGTCAAAGTTTATCGGAAATCTTATATTTGATAAGAAATAAATATAAGCCCTACCTTATTTATGCTAAAGCATAATATAGTTATAATAAAAAAAATCAATATAAAAATGTTTAGGTTCTTTTTTATTAATTTTTTTAAATCCCGCCCTGTTAGGTTTTGTGTTTATATAAAAAATATTGTTTTAATCTTCTTTATTGCCTGATTAAAAAAAGCACACCCGCCCAAGATTTAATCAAGCTAATAATCTACTTTCCCGCACGGTAAATGTATTTATAAAAATAATAAAAGTTGTATTTATAATTAATTGATATATTTTGTTTTGCTTAACGTGCGGCGGTGGATTGTTAAAATTTTAAAAAACACTTGTACGGTACAAAATAAGCATCATTACAAATAATTATCTACTCTTCTAAATATGAATAAGAAAATTTGTACTGAGCAAAAGGTATGTAGAATACATCTTTTAATTTAGGGCTTTTTAATACAGCAGGTTCAAAATATGCTATAGGTATAATAACAGCCTCATCTTCTATAAGTATTTTTTCTGCTTTATGTAACTCTCTCATTCTAATGTTTTGGTCGGTAGTTTTTGATGCTATGTTAATTGCTTCATCAAAAGCTTGGTTTGTAAATAGAGAGTGATTTTTGTATGAATAGCTAACAAACATGCCTAAAAAAGTAGTAGGGTCATTATAGCTTCCAGTCCAGCTTGCAGCTGCCATAGTATAATTTCTCTCTGTTCTAAATGCATGAATAAACGGTGCAAACTCCATCTGTGTAAGCTTAACATCTATACCAAGATTTTCTTTCCACATATTCTGCACAGCTTCAAACATAGGTATATCATTACTAAATGTAAGATAAAACTCTAATACAGGAAAGCCTTCTCCGTTTGGATATCCTGCTTCAGCCATTAATCTTTTAGCTTCTTCTACATTTTTTTGATAGTCTGCTTTATTAGTGCTTATATATTCGCCTGCATTATCTCTAAAATATCCTTCTACATCTGTAACTCCCCAAGGTACTAATGCACCTGCAGGCTTACCAGATTTTATAATATTATCTACTATATAATTTCTATCTATAGCAAGTGATAATGCTCTTCTTACTCTTTTATATTTTAGAGTTTCGTTTGTGGTATTTAGGGCATAATACTGAGTCCCTATTCTTGTCGCTATATCTATTAATCCTTCTTCTTTTAGAGTGTCTATATCTTGATGAGGAAATTGGTCAGAGAAATGAAGAGAGCCTTCTTTAACTCCGGCAACAGCAGAATTAGGATTATCCATAAGAACAAATTTAATTTTCTCAGCCACTATTGTATCGGCTCCCCAATAATTAGTATTTTTTACAACAGTAATGCTTTCATCTGGTTTTCTCTCTTTCAACATAAAAGCACCATTACCAATACAAGTTTTAGTGTCTCTAGTCCAATTATCAGGATTTTTTTCAACCATATCTTTTCTTACAGGTGAAAATACAGGGAGATTTACAAGCTCTAAAAAATAAGCAGTAGGATATTCTAATTTTACTTCTAATGTGTAATCATCTAAAGCATTTATACCAAACTCATCAATAGGCATATATCCAGCATTAACATTAGAAAAATTAAGTATAGGCTCAAATAAATAACTCGGTTCGCTTGCCGTATTTGGATCAACAACCCTCTTCCAAGAATATTCAAAATCCTGTGCTGTTAGCGGTTTTCCGTCGGACCATTTACCATTGGTTCTTAAATGAAATATGTATGTAAGTCCGTCTTCAGATATATCCCAGCTTTCTGCAGCACCCGGCTGAATTGCTATGTCTTTATATTTTGTAGTTAAGCATTCAAACAAGTGAGTTACATAAGTAGAGCCTTGTAATGTAATATTTAAAGCAGGGTCTATAGTTTTCGGCTCTGCTCCGAGATTTATGTATATAGTGTTTTCATCGATAATTTTTTTATTTGTGCAAGATAAACAAGATAAGAATAAAGCTGTAAGAATAATAATATATTTTTTCATATTACCCACCCTTAGTATGGATTTTTTTAGCAAAATTATATTTTATAATATATTCTTGTCAATAATTTTTTTTGTTATTTGAAGAATATTATTATATATTATCTATGCATTCCCATTGGAAAATTATCTTTTTGAAGATAGGTTTTGTATATATTCATTATTTGTAATGTAAGCCCTATTGCAATACAAGATTCATCTACATCAAATAAACCGCTATGTGCATTTGCTGTTATTGATTTTTTATTATTTCTAGCTCCAAGATTAAAAAATGCTCCGGGTTTGTTTAATATAAAATAAGAAAAATCTTCAGCTCCTAAAGATGGTTTTATATTTAATACGTTTTTTTCTCCCAATAGATTTAAAGCATTTTCTCTTATAATGCTTGCTGCTTCTTTCCAATTAATTAAACTTGGGAAATAAGTTGTTTCTATAAACTCAGCATCGGCTTCCATTGATATGGCTATATTTTTAATGATTTTTTTTATTTTATTCATTATATTATTAATAGTTGTATCTTTTAGTGCCCTAATAGTGCCAGTCATTTCTAGATAATCACATATAACATTTGTAGCTTTTCCTCCATTGATAGTGCCAATAGTGATAACGGCATTTTCTCCTACATATGTATTTCTGCTTATGATAGTTTGTATTGCATTTATAATATTTGCAGATACTACTATAGCATCTACTCCATCGGCAGGATTAGCACCGTGAGATTTTTTACCATATATTTTTATTTTAAAGTCTAAACAGCTCGCATTAACTATACTGTCAGTTATTTTGATATTTCCTATATCGGTGTTAACATCTACATGAAGACCGTAAGTAACATGAACATTATGTAAGGCATTTTCTTTTATCATATTAGAAGCTCCGCCTGTTGTTTCTTCTGCAGGCTGAAATATTAATCTTATGTTGCATGGAGGAGTAAAATTTTTATCTTTATTTGAGAATATTCTTGCTATTCCCATATTTATTGCAGTATGCACATCGTGTCCGCAAGCATGGCAAACTCCTTTGTTTTTTGAAGCATAGCTGCAATGTTTTAAATCTTCTATAGGCAAAGCATCTATATCTGCCCTAAATGCAATAGTAAAACTTTTATCTATTCCTAAAATATCTGCTATAATTCCCGTATTTGCTATTTTTGTTTTATGTTTTATTTCATGCAAGTTTAAATAATTGGATATAAACTCCATAGTGTTAAATTCTTGATTGCTTAATTCTGGATATGAATGTATATGTCTTCTTATGTTTATAAGTTCATTTTCTATTTCTTCTATTTTTGTTCTTATATTATTGAAAATATTTTCATATTCTTGTTTCATACAAATAAAATACCATTTAAAAATTAATTTTGATTAGAATTATTTTCGTATTATAAATCATATTAGTTTTTTTGACAAACTATACAATTTTTACTATACTTTAAAATACAATTTATTTATTATACGGAGTGTTTTATGAAACCTATTATCGGTATTAGCGGCAGTATATTGGCTATTGAAAATGACGGAGTTTTTTCGGGTTATGAGAGAGCTTATGTGAATGATGATTATGTGCTTTCTGTTACAAAGGCTGGAGGAATTCCATTTATTGTTCCGATGATAGATAATGATGATGATATAAAAGAACAGATTTCACATGTTGATGGGGTTGTTTTCTCCGGCGGATATGATGTTGATCCTATATATTGGGGAGAAGAGATTAGCTCTAAACTTGGAAGAATATTTCCGAGGAGAGATAATCATGAATTAAAAATAATAAAGTATGCTTTAGAAATGAAAAAACCTATGCTTGGTATATGCAGAGGCTGTCAAATTATCAATGTTGCCTTCGGCGGAAGTTTATATCAAGATTTATCTTTTATAAAAGATTGTTATATAAAACATTCTCAATCTGCTAAGCCCTATGAACCTACACATAATATTACAACCAAAGAGGGAAGCATTATTAGAGAAATAGTAGGGGATAGTTTAAGGGTTAATTCTTTTCACCATTTGGCTATTAAAGATTTGGGTAAAGGCTTAATTGCTACAAGTTATTCTACAGATGGCATAGTTGAAAGTGTAGAATATACTGAAAATGGAAATTTTGTACTTGGTGTACAGTTTCACCCAGAAATGATGCATTCTCATTATGATTTCGCTTTAAATATTTTCAAAAAATTGATATCTGTTTGTAAGAGATAATTCTTTACCTCTTATATTATTTTTTAAAAAATATTTTTTAAGGAGTTTTTTATGTCGGGTAATAAGTTAGGGCTCTTTAGTATAGTATTACTTGGTATTAATGCTATAGTTGGAACAGGTATATTTTTGCTTCCAAATCAGGCTTATGCTGAAGTTGGTGTAATGAGTATAGGGGTAATTATATTTGATGCTTTTTTGGTTATTAGTATAGCTTTATGTTTTGCTGAAATGGGCGGAATGTATAAAAATAATGGCGGTCCTTACCTTTATGCAAAAGATGCTTTCGGGGAGTTTGTTGGTTTTGAAGTTGGTATAATGAAATGGGCTATAAGTATAATTGCTTGGGCTGCTATGGCTATGGGATTTCCTACAGCTTTAGGTGCAGTTTGGACTCCAGCTCAAAACCCTGTTGTACAAAAAATTATTGCTATAAGCATACTTGTTTTGCTTGGTATAATGAACATCATGGGTGTAAAAATATCCAAAATAATGAACAATATAGTAACAACAGGTAAATTAATACCTCTAATATTGTTTGTTACGGTGGGTATTTTCTTTATAAAGGGTGAAAACTTTGTGAATCCTGTAGCTGAAAACGGCGAGGTTGTATTGAAAGGTACATTTGGAAGTGCTGCTTTGCTTATATTCTATGCTTTCACAGGTTTTGAGTCTATAGGTGTTGCGGCAGGTGATATGGATAATGCTAAGAAAAATGTTCCTTTGGCTATATGTATAGTTTTGATATTGGTAGCTATAATATATATACTTATTCAGGTAAACAGTATAGGTATATTAGGAGCTTCATTGGCAACAACAAGCACACCGGTTGCCACTGCAGCAGAAAAGTTTTTGGGTAAATGGGCAGGTGCTATGGTTACTGCTGGTACTTTGATATCTATAGGCGGTATAAATGTAGCTTCTTCATTCTTAACTCCTCGTGCGGGTGTTGCTATGTCTGATGAAAATCAGCTTCCAAGCTTTATTTCAAAAAGAAACTCTAAAGATGTTCCTTATGTTGCTGTAATAATATCTGTTGTATTAACAGCTTTAGTAACACTCACAGGAAGTTTTACTACATTAGCAGCTATTAGTGTAGTATCACGTTTTGCTCAGTATATTCCTACTTGTTTGGCAGTTCCTGTAATGAGAAAAAAAGCTCCGGATATGGAGAGAGGTTTTGTACTTCCTCTTGGTCCTGTTATTCCTATAATTGCTATAGTTGTTAGTTTGTGGTTATTATCACAATCAGACTTAAAGAAAATTATATTTGGTTTGGGAGGATTGGTAGTAGGAGCTATTGTTTATTTTTTAATGAAATTATCAAAGAATAAATAATTATTTTATAAAAAATACCTTCTATTCTTTGGTTTTATTTACCGATGTATAGTTGGTATTTTTTCATTGTTGTTCTTTATTTTCACAACAATAGTATATTTAAAATTAAAAATAACTATAAAATGTAATATTATAAACAGTAATTAGTTTTTTTATGATTTTTTTATTTAAAAAATAGGGTACTGTTGTAATAATATATTGACAAATGAAGAAAATAATATATATTATATTCAATATGAATTATGTTGTTGTAACTAATAATCCGAAAATATTTGAAGAAGTAAAAAGCAAAAATGCAGAAATAATTTATATGTCAAATTCGGATTTTATGGAAGTTCTTTATAAAGTTAGAGACTTTGTGCATTTAGGTTATAAGCTATTAACACATCCTATAGTGAGCAGTATAAAGCCTTATGAAACTCCTTATAAGAGTGTTGCTTTGTCTAAAGGTTCAGAATTGGATTTGTATTCATTAGAGCTTATAGAGAATTCTATTGAACTTACAAAAAACTTTTTAGATAAACCTAAAAGGAAATTAACTAAAGAGATAGATGATGATTTTAGATTAATAGATTATAAATTAGTTATTGGAGCAATAGAAAGTATTTTATAGTAATTTTATGGAGATTTTTGTATGAGTAATAATTTATATGATTGTATTATAATAGGCGGCGGTCCATCAGGCTTAGCTGCTGGGGTTTATTCTGCGAGAGCTAGATTAAAGACAATTCTTTTTGAGAAAGCGAGTTTTGGCGGACAAATTAGTATTACTGATGAGATAGCTAATTATCCGGGTTTTTATGAGCCAAATGAAGAGGCAAGACATCCTAAGAATCTTATTGGTAAAATGATAGAACAGGCTAAGTCTTTTGGTGCTGAAATAGAGCATAAAGAAGTTGTTGATGTTAAATTGGACGGTAAAGTAAAAGAAGTAAAAACTGCTGACGGAGAGGTTTATACATCAAAAACTGTGATAATTGCTACAGGTGTTCAGCCTAGGAAATTAGGATGTAAGGGTGAATTAGAATACACTGGAAAGGGTGTTTCTTATTGTGCTACTTGCGATGCTAACTTTTTTGAAGGTATGGAAGTTTTCTGCGTAGGCGGAGGGGACACTGCTGTAGAAGAAGCTATGTATTTATCTAAGTTTGCAAGAAAAGTAACTTTGATAGTGAGAAAAGATTATGTTCGCTGTGCTAATTCTATAGAAGAAAAAGCTAAAGCAAATCCTAAGATTGAGATAAAATTTAGAACAGAACTTTTAGAGCTTAAAGGTGACGGAATAGTTGAATCTGCAATATTCTTAAATAATGAAACAGGCGAAACTTATGAATATAAGGCAGATGAAGAAGATGGTACATTTGGTGTATTTATATTTGTTGGTTATGTTCCTTTGACAAAATTGTTTGAAGGTAAAGTAGAGATGAAAGACGGATTCATCATTACAGATGAAGAGATGAAGACAAATGTTGAGGGTGTATTTGCTTGCGGAGATTTAAGACCAAAAATGTTAAAGCAAGTTATTACTGCTACTGCTGATGGTGCTATAGCTGGTATTTCTGCTAACAAATACATAGAAGAACATTATTCTTAATTGAAGGAAAAAAATATATATGATAAAATTTAAAGGCTGAGTAAAAAATATCTCTTGCGTTGCAATGAAAGAATATTCTATTTATAGCGGTATTATTGCATTGTTTATTTTGTTAGGGATAAATTTGTCAGGGATTAAATTGTATTTATTGAAATTTAAGAGTGGCGGCATATTTTTATATGCTCCTGCTCTTTTTTATTGCTTATAACTTATATTTATAAATAAAAATAAAAAAATATAAAGGAGACTATATGAAGTTAGAGTTAGGCGAGATTTATATTAAAGATATAAAACTTGACAAAATTTCAAAAGTCGAGAATGGAGTACTCTATGTAAACGTTGATGAAGTTACAAAGATGGTACTTGAAGACGACAAGTTGAAAAGCGTAAAAATTGATGTAGCTCGTCCGGGAGAATCTGTTCGTATAACACCTGTAAAAGATGTTATAGAGCCTAGAGTAAAAGTAGAAGGCAAAGGCGGAGTATTTCCTGGAATGATATCAAAAGTAGATACAGTAGGTGAGGGAAAGACTAATGTGTTGAAAGGAGCTGCTGTTGTTACTTGCGGTAAAATAGTTGGTTTCCAAGAAGGTATTATTGATATGTCTGGTCCTGGAGCTGATTATACACCATTCTCTAAACTTAATAATTTATGTTTAGTTATAGAGCCGGTAGAGCCTATAGAAAAGCATGATTATGAAGCTGCTGTAAGAGGTGCAGGTTTAAAAGTTGCTTCTTATTTAGGTCAATTAGCTAAAGATTTGAAAGCAGAAAAAACTTTCACTTATGAAACTAAACCTATATTTGAACAAGCTGCAATGTATCCTAATTTACCAAAAGTAGGTTATGTATACATGCTTCAAACACAAGGCTTATTACATGATACTTATGTTTATGGTGTTGATGCTAAGAAAATAGTTCCAACATTTATATATCCAACAGAAGTAATGGACGGTGCTATAGTTAGCGGTAACTGTGTATCAGCTTGCGATAAAAACACTACTTATCACCATTTAAATAACCCTGTAATTAAAGCTTTATATGATAAACATGGTAAAGATATTAACTTTATGGGCGTTATCATAACAAATGAAAACGTATTCTTAGCAGATAAGATGCGTTCATCAGATTGGGCATCAAAATTAGCTAAATATTTCGGTTTAGATGCAGTAATCATCTCTGAAGAAGGATTTGGTAACCCTGATGCTGACTTAATAATGAACTGCAGAAAAGCAGAAGCATTCGGAATTAAAACTTGTATCATAACAGATGAATATGCTGGCAGAGACGGTTCATCTCAGTCTTTAGCAGATTCAGATGTATCAGCTAATGCTACAGTAACAGCTGGTAATGCTAATATAGTTATTAACTTACCAAAAATGGACAAAGTAATAGGTATGTTAGATTATACAGATAAGATAGCAGGCGGATTTGACGGTTCATTAAAACCAGACGGTTCTATTGAAGCAGAGATACAGGTTATCACTGGTGCTACAAATGAATTAGGTTTTAATAAATTTAGTGCTACAGGACTATAATTAGTTTTGTGTATTAAATTGTTAGAATATAAACAAAATTTTTAGGAGGAAAGCCATGAGTATTTTAAATGGTAAAAAAGTAATTATCATTGGCGATAGAGACGGCATTCCTGGAGAAGCTATCAAAGCTTGCGTTGAAACAGTAAGCGACGCAGAAGTTTTGTTTGCTGCTACGGAGTGTTTTGTTTGAACAGCCGCAGGAGCGATGGATTTAGAGAATCAAAAGAGAATTAAAGAGTTTGCAGAAAAATTTGGTAAGGAGAGTTTAGTAGTATTATTTGGTGCAGCAGAAGCTGAAGCTACAGGTTTAGCTGCTGAGACAGTAATGATAGGTGACCCTACATATGCTGGTGCTTTAGCAAATGTTGCTTTACATTTAGATGCTTATCATGCCGTAGAACCAGAGTTCAAAGAGGCAGTAGATGCTTCTGTTTATGATGAACAGATTGGTATGGCAGAAATGACATTAAATGTAGATGAAATAATCGCAGAAATGAAAAGAATGCGTGAAGAAAACAAATAATACAGCTAACTTATAATTTTTTATAAAAAACAAATTCTCTAAAAAATAAAAAAATCCATTGTAAATAAAAACCAGTTTGGTTTTTGAAAACACGGCAGCCTAATATTTATTTATTTGGTTGCCTTAAATTAAAAAATTAGGAGGCTTAAATGCCACAATATAAAATTGTTCATTATATTAATCAGTTCTTCGCTAACATTGGTGGTGAAGAAAAAGCTGATATAGCTCCAGAAAAAAGAGATGGAGTGGTTGGTCCGGGTGCAGGACTTCAAGGTGAGCTTAAAAAACTAGGTGTTGATGCTGAAGTAGTTGGCACTGTTATTTGCGGTGACTCTTACTTTAACGAAAACTTAGATAAAGCTAAAAAAGAAGTTTTAGATATGATTAAAGGCTATAGTCCAGATTTAGTTGTAGCTGGTCCTGCTTTTAATGCTGGTCGTTATGGTACTGCTTGCGGTGCTGTTGCTAAAATGGTACAAGATGAATTAAAAGTACCTGCTGTTACTGGTATGTATGTTGAAAACCCAGGTGCGGATATGTTTAAGAAAGATGTTTATATCATTTCTACTAAAGATTCTGCTGCTGGCATGAGAGATGCTTTACCAAAAGTAGCTAAATTAGCTTCTAAACTTCTTAAAAAAGAAGAAATTGGTACTCCAGATGCTGAAGGTTATATACCTAGAGGAATACGTGTTCCATTATTTAGAGAGAAAAATGGTGCTGAGAGAGCTGTTGATATGCTTATCAAAAAAATCAAAGGTGAAGCATTTACTACAGAATATCCAATGCCAGACTTCGACAGAGTAACTCCTGGTGAAGCTATTAAAGATATTACTAAAGCTAAAATAGCATTAGTTACAAGCGGCGGTATAGTGCCATCTGGAAACCCTGACCATATAGAATCTTCTTCTGCTTCAAAATATGGAAGATATTCTATTGATGATATGGGTGAAACAGCTCATGGCGGTTATGACCCTACTTATGCTAACCAAGACCCTAACAGAGTATTGCCTGTTGACGTATTAAAAGATTTACAAAAAGAAGGCAAAATTGGAGAGCTTTATCCATACTATTATACTACTACTGGTAATGGTACTTCTGTTAAGAACTCTAAAGCTTATGCTACTGAATTTGCTCAAACTTTAGTTAAAGACGGCGTTCAAGCTGTTATTTTAACATCAACCTGAGGAACTTGTACTCGTTGCGGTGCAACGATGGTTAAAGCAATAGAAGCTACTGGAATACCTGTAGTTCATATTTGTACTATTGTTCCTATATCTTTAACAGTTGGTGCTAACAGAATAGTTCCTGCTGTTGCTATACCTCACCCATTAGGTAATCCAAACTTATCTAAAGAGGATGAGAAAAAATTAAGACGTACATTAGTTGAAAGAGCTTTAAAAGCTTTGACAACTCCTGTAGATTCTCAAACAGTTTTTGAAAATTAATTTGATATTGAAAACTAAAATTATTTATATATACTATATATATAAATAATAAAATAAAGGGGAGTACAAATATTTAATTATACTTGTATATCCCCTTATTTTGTAATTAATAATATTTTGGGAGAATAAAAGATGAGTTTTGCTGTATTAAAAGCTGCTGCTTATAGCTTAGTACATGCACCTGATATGGTTATTAATAACGGTACTACGCAAACAGTTGAAAGGGAAGTTAATCCTAATTCTGATTATTTAAAAAACATTAAAAAACATCTTAGACCTTTTGAAGATGTTGTAAATTATGCACCTAATCAAACTTATATCGGTAATCTTCACCCTGAAGAATTAAAAAAATTAGCTAGTCAAGTTTCTGAAGAGGTAAAAAAAGCTGGCGGAAGCTGGATTGGTGTTCCTTGTAAGGGTGAGAGAAGCGGAAAGTTTGGTGAGATTTTTGCTGAAGATGAATTCATTTTTATGATGAAAATTTCTGACACTTTTGAACTTGTATATTTAGAAGCTGAGTTCGAGAAAAAAATGAGAGATGCTTATGTGGCAGCAGAATCAAAATACAAAACAGAAGAAGAAATTAAAAAAGATTTAGCTCAAGTAAAATGTGAGACAAAAATCGAAGATATAGAAAAATTAATGAAAGAAGAGCATGCTGAGGGTTTATACTTCAATGAAAAATTAGTTGGTTGTGTAAAAAGAGCTCATGATGTTGATATTAACTTGAGTGCTCATGTTATATTTGAAAACCTTGCAGTTAAAGCTTCCGGTATAATAGCTTTAAAAGAACTTATTAGAAAGAAAAATGTTGATCCTAAGAGTATTGATTTAGTAATAGAATGTTCTGAAGAGGCTTGCGGTGATATGAACCAAAGAGGAGGCGGAAACTTTGCTAAGAGTGTTGCAGAAATTGCTGGTATACCTAATGCTACTGGTTTTGATATTAGAGGTTTCTGTGCTGCTCCTTCACATGCTTTAGTAACAGCTGCTTCATTAGTAAAAGCTGGTTCTTACAAAAATGTTGTAATAGTGGCAGGAGGAGCTACTGCTAAATTAGGTATGAATGGTAAAAGCCATGTTACTAAGAATCTTCCTATTATTGAAGATATACTTGGTGCTTTTGCTGTACTTATTAGTGAAAATGACGGTGTACACCCTGTTATTAGAACTGATATGCTTGGAAAACACACTGTTGCTACAGGTTCTGCTCCTCAGGCTGTTATGAACTCTTTAGTAGTTAATCCTTTAGAAAAAGCAAACTTAAAAGTTACTGATATAGATAAATACACTGTTGAGATGCAAAACCCTGATGTTACTAAACCTGCTGGTGCAGGCGATGTACCTGAGGCTAATTACAAGATGATAGCTGCTATTGGTGTTAAAAAAGGTGATATTGAGAGAAGTCAATTAGCAGAGTTTGTTGAAAAGCATGGTATGTCTGGTTGGGCTCCTACTCAAGGACATATTCCATCTGGGGTGCCTTATTTGGGTTATGCTATTGAAGATATTATGGCTGGTAAAATTAACCGCATAATGCTTATAGGTAAAGGTTCACTTTTCTTGGGAAGAATGACTAACCTTTTTGATGGTATATCTGTTATTATAGAAAAAAATAATGGTGATAAAGGCACTGGCGAAGGTGTTTCTAAAGAAGAAGTTAATAAACTTATTGCTAATGCTATGAGAGATTTTGCTAAAAGCATGTTGGGTGAATAAGGAGGTATTATATATGAGTGATGCTTCTAATTCAGCTATAAAATCTATGATAGGAGAGACTTTTCTCTCTCTTGCTAATGCTTTAGAAACTGGTCAGTTTGGTAAAAAGGTACGTGTTGGTATAACAAACAGAGGTTCTGAGCATGGGGCAGAAGCTGTATCTCTTGGCGGTTTAATAGCTATGAAGAGAAACAAGAATGTTGAAGTTGTTTTGATTGGTGAAAAGAACTCTACTGGTTTACAAACAATAGAAACAGATTGCGATGAAAAAGCTCATAAAATAATGGAAGAGATGCTTGCTAAAGGGGAATTAGATGCTTGCGTTACTATGCATTATCCTTTCCCTATAGGGGTTTCTACTGTTGGAAGAGTTATTTCTCAGGCTAATGGTAAAGAAACATATATTGCCACTACTACAGGTACTTCTGCTACTGTTAGAGATCAGGCTATGTTTAAAAATGCTATTTATGGTATTATAACAGCTAAAGCTTGCGGAATAAAAGAGCCTACAGTTGGTATATTAAATATAGATTCTGCACGTACAGTTGAGAGAGCTTTAAAAGAGCTTGCTTCTAATGGATATAATATTAAATTCGGTGCTTCTAATCGTGCTGACGGCGGTGCGGTATTGAGAGGTAATGACCTTATTACTGGTGCTGTTGATGTTGTAGTTTGTGATTCGCTTACAGGAAACATTCTTATAAAAATGTTCTCATCATTCAATAGCGGCGGAAGCTACGAGGCTATTGGCTATGGATATGGTCCTGGTATAGGATTTGGATTTAAAACTCCAATATTCATTATTTCAAGGGCTTCTGGTTCTAATGTTATTGCTGGTGCTGTTGAGTATGCTTATCAGTGTATTAGCGGCAATATAATAGATGTGATGAACAAAGAAGAAGAGGAAGTAAAAAAATATGGTTTTGATGCTATATTAGAAAGCTTAAAGCCTAAAGCTTCTTCTGGAGGTGAGAAACCTAAGGCTGCTGTTGCTAAAGAAGTTGTAACTGCACAGATTCCGGGTGTGGAAGTTATGGACTTGGATGCAGCTGTAGAATTGGTTATGGAAAATGGTATATATGCTGAGTCTGGTATGGGCTGTACCGGACCTATCATATTAGTTAGTGATAAAAATAAAGAGAATGCTGAGAGTATTTTGAGAAAAGGCGGATTTATATCTTAGTTTAAGATTATCTGCTGTAAAGAACAATTATAGTAACTTTTTTACTAGTTAAAAATATGGAAACATTAGATATAAAAAATAATATCTAATGTTTCCATTTTTTATTTTATTAATATATTAAATCATAGGAGTTTATTATGGATGTAGTTTCAAACATAGTAGCAAAGGTTAACAGTATTTTATGGGATTATCTGTTGATAATCATGCTATGCGGAAGTGGAATTTATTTCACTTTGAGACTTAAATTTGTGCAGATAGCTAAATTTAAAGATGGTTGGAACAGAACTTTTGGAAACCTTTCTTTAAGAGGTAAGGCTGCCGACAAAGAAGGTATGAGTTCTTTCCAATCTCTTGCAACTGCTATTGCTGCTCAGGTTGGTACTGGTAATTTGGCTGGTGCTGCTACTGCTTTAATTGCCGGAGGTCCCGGAGCAATATTTTGGATGTGGGTATCTGCTTTCTTTGGTATGGCAACAATCTTCGTTGAAGCTTCTTTAGGTCAAAAATATAAAACTACAACAGAAGATGGTCATGTTATAGGAGGTCCTGCTTATTATATTACTGCTGCTTATCAAGGTGTTTTTGGTAAATTTTTAGCTGCTTTATTTGCTATATTTATCATATTGGCTTTGGGTTTTATGGGTAATATGGTTCAATCAAACTCTATATCTGGTGCTTTTGTTAATGCTTTCCCTACTATTAAACCTATATATGTTGGTATAGTATGTGCTATAATATCTGCTTTCATATTTATTGGCGGTTTAAGAAGAATAGCTTCATTTACAGAAAAAATAGTACCTATAATGGCTTTATTCTATATCATTGGTTCTGTAATCATTATAATAATGAATATTAAAAACCTTCCTAGTTCTATAGCTTTAATATTTACTGCTGCTTTTAATCCTCAAGCTGTTATAGGTGGTGGATTAGGTATAGGTATACAACAAGCTATGCGTTTTGGTGTTGCTCGTGGTTTATTCTCTAACGAAGCTGGTATGGGTTCTACTCCTCATGCTCACGCTTTAGCTAAAGTTAAACACCCTTGTGAACAAGGTGTTGTTGCTATGATAGGTGTATTCTTTGATACATTTGTTGTCGTTACTTTAACTGCTTTAGTTATATTAACTTCTGACATATTACAAACTAAAATATATCCTTTAGAATCAGCTTCACTTATACCTGAAATGTTAAAAGGTGTTGGTTTGCCTCAAGAAGCTTTCAGAATGGGTTTTGGTTTCTTTGGTGTAGTATTTGTTGCTATATGTTTGTTCTTCTTTGCTTTCACTACTATAGTAGGTTGGTATTTCTTTGGAGAGCAAAATATTAAATATTTATTTGGAGTAAAAGCTGCTAAAGTTTATGCTGTATTTGTTGTAGGTTTCGTACTTTTAGGTTCAGCTTTAAAAGTTGACTTGGTATGGTCTTTAGCTGATACTTTCAATGGTTTGATGGTTATTCCGAACCTTTTAGGTCTTTTGGCTTTGGGCGGCGTTGCTTCTGCTTTATTTAAAGAATATAATAATATAAATAAAAAATAATAAACATAATTTTTGATTTTTTATTAATAAAATGTCTGGCAGGTTTTTACTTGCCGGGCATTTTTCATCTAAAGAACTCTTATTATTTATAGTAATAAATAATAAAATGATTTTTTATTTAATATATTTTTCTTAATAAAATATTTATTGAAAATATTTTTTCTATTTTAATTTATTTATAAATGTAATATTTTACATTTATTATTAGGAGATATAATGTATATTATTGAACAATTAGTTTCAAGGATTAATTCATTTTTATGGGATTATACATTACTTATATTTTTATGCGGTACGGGGCTTTATTTTACTATACGGCTAAGATTTATACAGATAAGAGAGTTTAAAGATAGTTTTAAGTCTACTTTTGGTTCTGTTTCTTTAAAGGGAAATGCGGCTGATGAGCATGGTATGAGTTCTTTTCAATCTCTTGCTACATCAATTGCTGCTCAGGTTGGTACGGGTAATTTAGCTGGTGCTGCTACTGCTTTAGTTTCTGGAGGACCGGGAGCAATATTTTGGATGTGGGTATCTGCTTTTTTAGGTATGTCTACAATATTTGCTGAAGCTACATTGGCTCAGAAATTTAAAACATATAAAGATGGTCAAGTGATAGGAGGACCTGCTTATTATATACAGGCTGCTTATAAAGGCAGATTTGGTAAATTTTTATCTGGTTTATTTGCTATTCTTATTATTCTCGCTTTGGGAATAATGGGGAATATGGTTCAGTCTAATTCTATATCTTCTGCTTTTTCTAATTCTTTTCCTGTTAATACTAAAGTTGTAGGAGTGATAGTGGCTATTATTTCTGGATTTATATTTTTAGGCGGCGTTAAGAGAATAGCATCATTTACAGAAAAGATTGTTCCTATTATGGCTATATCTTATCTTCTTGGGGCTATTATATTAATACTTCTAAATATTACAAAAGTGCCTCATGCTTTTTATATGATATTCGTATCTGCATTTAATCCTGAGGCAATAATAGGCGGTTCTTTAGGAATAGGAATACAGCAGGCTATGCGTTTTGGTATAGCTCGCGGTTTGTTCTCTAACGAAGCTGGTATGGGTTCTACTCCGCATGCTCACGCCATTGCTAAAGTTGATCATCCTTGCGAGCAGGGAGTAGTTGCTATGATGGGGGTATTTTTTACTTTTATTGTACTTACATTAACTGCTTTAGTAATACTCACTTCTGGAATATTAGAAAATCAAGTTTATAATTTAGAATCTCATAGTTTAATATCCGAATCTTTAAAAGGTATTGGTTTAGCCCAAACTGCTTTTCAAATGAAATTTGGACATATTGGTGTGATATTCATTGCTTTATGTTTGCTTTTCTTTGCTTTCTCTACAATTATTGCTTGGTATTTCTTTGGCGAACAGAATATTAAATATTTATTTGGTCAAAAGGCTACAAAAATATATGCTTTAGTTGTGGTTGTATTTATATTTATAGGCTCTACTCTTAAAGTTGATTTAGTATGGTCTTTAGCTGACTGTTTTAATGGTCTTATGGTAATACCTAACCTTCTTGGTATATTAGCATTAAGCCCTCTTGTATCCTCACTCGTAAAAGATTATAAGAGATTCAAAAAAGAAAAAAAGAATAAATCTAATTGATACAATTTCATAATATATATTAAAAGGCTTGTTAGATTTTTTATAAATAATTTGCAAGCCTTTTTTTATTTATATTTTTTTAGTTTATCTGCATGACTTCTATATCTTATAAAATTTATTATTGGAATATTTACAAGATTTAAAATATGTAATTTTTATAAATATTATGAAATAAAATATTTATAAATATTTATATCTAATTCTCTTAATAATAAATTTAAAAAGAAACATATTATAGAAAATAAAATATATACATAATCTTTTAATTTTAAATTAGATTCATACAATCTTGTTTTTTTAGCATTATCACTATACCCCCTAATTTCCATAGCAATGGCAGTTTTGATAGATGATTGTATCGCTAAAACTACTATAGGAATAAAAATACTAGTTATATTTAATATTTTGTCATATATAGATATAATATCATAATCTAAACCTCTTGCTTTTTGTGCTTTAAATATCCTCACAGCTTCATCTCTTATTAAAGGAATAAATTTTAAAGATAATGCTATTATTATACTAATATTTTCTATAGGTATTTTTAAATATTTTAAAGGGTAAAATATTTTTTCTATTGCAAAACCAATGTCTATAACAGTCATAGATGATAACATAACAGCCGCTAATATTATTATAAAAAATAACCTAAAAGCAGTATTCAATATATAATAAACATCTCTTCCTATAAGAAAATAATTAATAAATATTATAGATAATAATAACCAAATAGAAGCTAAAAATATCTTTAATATGTTTCCTACATTTATACCTACAAATAATATATGTATAATAATAACTATAATAAAAAATATAATCTGATTAATATTTTTCATCATAATTAATGAAACAGTAAAAAATATTGTAGATAAAAAAATTGTTCTAGGGTCAAATCTATTATTCATTTTATTTATTCTCTTTTATTAAAAATTATATTAAAAAACTATTAAAAAATTTTTTCTATTAATTCATTTATATTATATACGCCATCAACCTTATTCATTCCTAATCTTTTTAGCTCTTTTATATATTTATAAATATCCGGCTCTGATAAATTATATTTATTTAATATTTCATCAGAAAATAATAAGTCTTTAGGTTTTCCTAATATATATTCTTTATTTTTATTTAGAATAAACACATCATCTCCATATTCTATTATATCATCTAATATATGTGATGATTGTATAATGGTAACATTTAAGTTTTTATTTAATTCTTTAATTGTATTCATAAATATATTTTTGCTTTCAAAATCTAATCCAGCAGTAGGCTCATCTAAAAATAGTATTTTTGGAGAAGTTATTATAATTGATGCAAGTGCTACAGTTCTCTTTTGTCCGCCGCTAATTTCAAATGGGGATTCTTTTAAAATTGCTTTATCTATATTTAATAACTCAACTATTTCTTTCAATTTAAAATTAATTTCTTTGCTGCTTAATTTATTTCTTTTAAGATTAAATATTATTTCTTCTTTTATAGTATCATTGAAAAATTGTTTATCAGAATATTGAAACATTATTCCAGATAATTTTCTAAACTCTATTAAATTCTTTTTGTTGTTTAGGCTTACATTATTAAATAATATTTCACCAGATATTTTCTTTGTAATTAAAGACATAGTTTCAAGAAGTGTAGATTTACCGCTCCCAGACACTCCTGTAATAAAATGAAATTTACCGCTTTCAAAAATGATATTTAAATTTTCTATTATGATATTTCTTTTTCTTTTATTTAAGATATATCCTGCAGTTAAATTTTTTAGAGATATTTCCATAATTTATCACAAACCATTTTATAATCAAAAACATATTCATCTATTAAAACATTCTTTTTTTTATACAATTCATAAGCTAATTGAAAATTAATAGGCATATTAAGTTTATGAAACTCATCGCTTTTTATTAGCATCTTCACAAACTCATTAACACTTCCATTAAATGAAATAACTCCATTATCCATAAATATAACATCATTGCAATATTCTATTTCATTTAGATGATGAGTTACTATTATTATAGCAGTTCCCATAGAATGCACTTGATTTAATATTTCTATAATCTTTTTTCTGTTTTCACTATCAAGCATAGATGTAGGCTCATCTAATACCAATATTTTTGGTTTTAATGCTAAAGAAGAAGCTATGCAAAGTCTTTGCTTTTCCCCGCCGGAAAGTGAAGATATTTTATCCTTTCTTCTATTAGATAAACCTACTATCTCTAAAACTTCATCTATTCTTTTATGCATATCTTTACTATCTATAGAATAATTTTCCATAGAAAATGCTACATCAAACTCAACTATATCAGCAACTATTTGTTCATCTGGATTTTGAAAAACTAAACTAGCCATTTTATATATTTCATAAGACTTTTTATTTATGTCCAAATTTAGTATTTTTATTTTACCTCTATTTGCTTTCTCTATTCCAAACATCAATTTTATTAAAGTTGATTTGCCACTGCCGTTCTTACCAAGCAAAGCTAAATAGCTGTTTTCATTAATACTAAAACTAAGATTGTTTATAAAGTTTTTTTTATCTTCTGCAAAATAAGAAAAACAAACATCTTCAAATTCAACAACCTTATTCATAATCAATCTGCCTATATAAATTATAAATAATCATTAACATCATAAAAATTAATATTGATATTATTCTCTTCTAAAATAATCTTAAAAGTTTCCATAAATACTCCGCTCTCATTTATCATTTTTATTTTAGAATTAATATCTTCCAAATTTTTATACTTGCTAATCTCTCCTCCAATATCTCCAGAACATGTGAGATTAACTCCGCAGCTTGGGCTTCCTGCTATACCATATACACCAATTATCTCATATCCATTATTAATATATTCTTTTATATTATCAACAAAATCATTGATTCTGTTTTCTATATATTTTTTATACCCAACATTGCAAAACTGCTCTTTAACATGCCCCCATCTCTTTAGTCCATAATACTCTGTTTCAGGACAAGGTAATTGCAATATTCCAATGTTGTTTTCAAATAGATTCTTTACAAATGGTAAAAAAGTATTAATATCTTTATATTCACCCTTTACTACAGAATTCTGATTCAATATACAATGCGATAATATTGCTAATTTCTTGCTTCTGTTCATTATATATCCTCTTCTACTTTGGACATTTTTTGAGATAATATTTTTTTGTTTGAAGTGATTTTGTTTAATAAAGAAGTTGGTATTCTTAATATTATAATACTTGCTATTATACAAGAAAGCGGTTTATCTATAATATTTGATATAATTCTAGGTATGAAAGCAGCAGTAAAAATCTTTTGACCGCTTTGAACTAAAAAACCTGTCATAATATCCATAGTTCCGCCGGCTAATCCGCCATATAGTAAAACAGTAATAGGTGTGCCAACCAAAGGAGCTACTACAGCAAGAATTACACCTGTTATTATAGCTATATGTATCTTAAAACCAAAATTAATAGATACTATTCCAACAACTATGCCTATTATCATATTAACAAGAGCATAAGGAAGCTCTGCCGGATTATTAAGCATTGATGTTATTAAATTTGTAACAAACCCTGTTATTGCTCCATACAATGGTCCTAATACAGCAGCACTCAACACAGTGCCAATTACATCAAAAAACACAAAAGGTATTTTTAAATGTGATGATATAAAAGATAATACAATATTTAAAGCTACACCTATAGCACAAAAAACTATAGAATATGTTTTGTTTTTCATAGAATAATCCTTGTAATTATTATTTGTAATAAAAAGTATTTAAAAATATTTAATTTAAGAAAATTGTTTTTTTATAAGCAACCTGCTTACGGAAATTAATTATTCTGAGGAAAGTCGTATTCGTTGATAAAATACATTTGTTTTGATAGGAATAAAATTTTCATTGTAATTGAACCCTATGTAATTATTATACACCTTATACTACAATACATAAAAAATATGTCAATAATATTTTATAATATTAATAAAAATTATTTAATTAAACCAATATCTTTTCTAAAATATTTGTCTTTGAAATCTATCTTTTCAATATCATTATATGTAAGTTTTCTTGCCTCTTCTAAACTGTCAGCAATATTAACAACATTCAAAACTCTTCCGCCGCTTGTAATAATATCTTTATTTTCATCGAGTTTAGCACCTGCAATAAAACATTTGCCGTTTATATCGTTTATGCCAGTAATCTTATAGCCCTTGTTGTAGCTTGAAGGATAACCTCCTGAAGCCATTACCACACAGCAAGCATGTTTATCTTTCCATTTTATATTTATGTCTTTTAGTTTTTTATCCATAGCACTTTCTATTAAAGATAAATAATCACTCTCCATTAGCATAAGAACCGACTGAGTTTCTGGGTCTCCCATTCTCACATTATACTCAAGCAAATATACGCCTTTCTTTGTAATCATAAGCCCAAAAAATATTATACCCGCAAAGCTTATATTTTCTTTTTTCATTCCTTGAAGTGTAGGATTTAATATGTCTTTTATAAATAAGTCTTCTGCCTCTTTTGTATAATAAGGGTTTGGAGCTATTGTTCCCATTCCTCCAGTATTTAGCCCTTCATCGTTATCCAATGCTTTTTTATGGTCTTTAGCCGATATAAAAGGTATTATAGTTTCTCCGTCGGTGATAGACAAAATAGAAGCCTCATAACCTTCCAAAAACTCTTCTATTACTATCTCGCTTCCAGCTTCGCCGAATACTTTTTTAATCATCATCTCTTCTAATGCCTTATTAGCTTCGTTTATGTTATTACATATAACTACGCCCTTACCCAAAGCAAGCCCGCTCGCCTTTATAACAATAGGATAATCTATATTTTTTAAATATTCTTTTGCCTTATTGCAGTCATTGAAAGTTTGGTATAGAGCAGTTTTAATGCCGTATTTTTTCATAAAGTCTTTAGCATATGCCTTAGAGCCTTCAAGCATAGCACCTTTTTTGTTTGGTCCGAATATTTTTAAGTTGTTTTTTTGAAAAATATCTACGATTCCTTCAACAAGCAAGTCTTCGCTTCCTACTATAGTTAAATCAATATTTTTCTCTTTTGCAAAACTAACAAACTCATCAATTCCATTTAATTTTACATTCTCACATTTATTTTCATAATATGTACCAGCATTACCGGGTGCACAATATATCTTTTCTACGTATTCATTTTTTGATAAAGAGAAAGCTATAGCATGTTCCCTACCGCCAGAGCCAGTGATTAGTATTTTCATATACAAGCCTTTATTGTTTTTTTAATATTATAAATTAATAGTCTTATAAAGTCTATAGTCAAAGAAAGATTATTTAATAAGAGCGACTGATTATCAAATTATTAAACAATAAAAAAAATAATAATTACTTGTTTTAATTTTTTTTATTTATATAATTATAAAAATAATATAATTGGGTCTATTATTTATGGATAAATTACATTTTAATAAATATCAAATGTTTCTGATAAAACCGGGAAATGGACAAAGAATTGTAAAAATGAATTATGATGATTTTATTGATATAGAAGATAGAGAAGAAAATACAAATAAAGATGAAACAGGTTTTAAAATAAAAATAACTAAAAATCATAATTATATATGGATATATGTTGAATTTGGTTCTACTATGCCACATAGAAAAAAATTAGTAAATATATATGATAATTCAGAAAGGGATAATATAAGAAATGATGATGAAGCAGAATTAGGAAATCAAATATTTTTCTTTTATGATTTAAAAACATATGATTTATATTTATCCAATCATAATAAAAAAACATTTTTCATAAACTTATTTGAAGAATATTTTAATAAAAATATTGAAATTAAAGAATATTATAAAAATATAGATGAATTTTTAAAAGAATTAAGTTACGTTAGTAAAATATCTTTCACATGTAAAGATGATATCTTTTCAACTAATTCTACACAGATGAAAGCATATAAAGACCTAACAGGAAATAGTTCACCAACAAGATTTACATTAACATTTGAATATCAAGATAAACTAAAACCAATAACATTTATAAAGTCTTTAAATAGAGAAAGAGAAAATTACAGAATTAGTTCCTTATTAGTCAAGGGATATTCAAAAAATAATAATATAGACTTATTATTTAATACGGAAAATTTAAGAGAAAGAATAACTCTTAATTTAAATAAAACAGATGAAGGTATATTTAAAGAAGAGGATGTTTTAGATGCATTACAGACAAAAATCAATTGTTGACGAATGGCTATTATTAGATTATCCTATAATAATATTAATAATTATAATAACAACTACTTTTAGTATATTATTTTGTGATTTTAATTTTATAAAAAGTTCAGATTTTTCGACTTTTTTATCTATAACAATAGGATATCAAGTAACATCTGTAGCAGTATTATTTAATTCAAAGATATTATATCTTTTACATGAAAGTCCTGATGAAGTTTATTCTTCTAAATTACATAGACTAGCATCGTATTACAAAAATTCAATTATGTTTAGTTTATTCTTTTTATTTATTACAATATTTGTTAGTGATAATATATCATATTCAAAATACATCAATAATTATATAACAATAAATATTAGAAAATCTGTATTTTTCCCAGCAATGTTTTTTAGCATATCTTATTTTTTTATAAGAGCCACTAGCATATTTTTTGAAATATTTACTATTCCAAGAAATGAATAAATAATATTTTAGAATATCAATTATTATTATTTTATTATAAGAATGTACCACCCAAAAAATAGCCAGCCGAGCAAAATAAACTCACTCTAAGCCATAAACCTAAAAAATTACTCCCCTCAATAACTCTAATATTATTATCATTCAAATTATAAATTTTAATCTTCTTTACTAGACATTCTATATTTTATTTCATAATTTTTAATAAAATCTGTTTCTTCTTTAGTTAGTTTATATAAAGGACATATAAAATCATCTATTTCATCAATTATATTTTTAGACATTCTAATTTTATACTCTTTAAAAGAATTTATATTTTTATAATTAGTTTTTTCATGAATAATAACATTTTTTTCTATATCCTCTAAATATTTTGAATATAATTTCTCAATATATTTTATTTTATCATTATCTAACTCATCAATAGGAATTTTAAAACTTTCTATTTCGTATTTTTTCATATTTAAATTATCAGAGAATATTTGATAATACCAAAAATATAAATTGCTACTCAATATAGCACCTATAGTATTAGCAATTTTTTTATCAAAATAAATTACTTTTTCTGAACCAGCTTTAGTACTAGAATAATTAGTAATTACTTTAAAATATCTTCCGCCAGCCATTCTATAATAGATAGGATTTCCTTTATCTTTTACCAATGAACCTATATCATTTTTTATCTTAAACAATTTTCTTAATATATTAACTTCTATTTCTTTACTTATTTTAGGATATCTGCCTAATAATTTAAATTCTTTTACATCAACAAATTCTAAATTATGCAAAATATTATTGATTGTATCCTCATTACTTTTTCTATACATTTTAGTGCATAATACTTTTTTATTTACAGTATTAGTTTTTAAACATTCTAGTATAGAAACATTAACTACAGCATTTAAAAATATAGGTTTTGGTCTTACAGCATAATTAGATATTTTTATTAATTCACATTGTTTATTAAAAAATTGGTGCATATTCTCCATAGATTCACTTGATACAATTGACATAGGAGTTATATATATTAATGCTCCATTATTTATCAACGACAATCCTTTCTCTATAAATAATGAAAATGTATCAGTAGAACCCTTGAAATTTCCATATTTATTTTTTATTGTTTTGGCAGTTACATAATTATTCTCAAAATATTGTTTTTCATCTTTGCTTATTTTAGCACCATAAGGCGGATTGCCTATAACTATATCAAATTTTCTATCTAAACCAAATTGTAATTCGGCGTCAAAATATAACGCTGCTTTATTTTTAAAGGGATGCCAAGAACAGATTAGCGTCTTTGTGGCTCTTTCTAAATTCTCATCTCTTTCTATTTGTTCAAAAAAGGCTTCTATATCATTCTCTGCTACTTTTTTATCTTCTTTATCATGTATATTAAAATAATTTTTGATAGACTTCTTTAAATTCTCAATATGTCCTTTAATAAATAGTTCTTCTGTGGAATTTACTTCTAAAGGTACTAAAGTATTGGCACATATAAATTGAAACTCTAAATTCGGCAAGGTCTTAATACCAAAATTATCATTTTTATCATCTGTTTTCTTCTCATCTACAACCAAAGATAAAAACGCCCTTAATTTACTTACCTCTACCGCTATAGGCTGTATATCTACTCCATGTATCATACTCTGAAGTATATCAAGTTTATACGCATAACTAAATTTTTTGGCATCATATAATTTTTTAAACTCCTCCTTAGTGCCTGACGGCAATTTATTAATTATATAATCTTTATAATACTCATGCTTGGGGTCTAATTTATCTATTACATTAAAAACCCTCTGAAGTATCCCCAAAGGAAAAGCACCGCTGCCGCAGGCTGGGTCTAAGATTATCATGTCATGTATATTCTTTAAAATACTCTCGCGTTCTTTATCGCTATACTCTATACTATCTTCAATATCAAAAATCCTATCTATCTTATCTTTTATATCTGGAAGTTTTTTATATAGATAAAGCTTTATAGCCTCCATTACCATATAATCTACAATCTCTCGCGGCGTATAAAATGAACCCGTCTCCTTTCTGGCACTCTCTTTGGTTTCTGGGTTTATCTCGGCAAGAAGGTTCTCAAAAATCCTACCTAACATCTCTGGGTCTATGCTTATCTCTACATCAAAAGGGGCACTCTCATCTACAGTAAAATTATACATCTCAAAAAACTCAAACAAACCCTTTACTATATCATCATCTATGATTTTTACTGCCTCATCATCTTCCTTCTTGGAAAATAAGCCCCCATTCAAAAATGGTATTTCTTTCTCATAATTAGATATTACTCTATCCTTTGAAAAGCTTCGCTTCTCCATATCAATATTAAGTACATTAAAAAATAAATCCTCAAGTACATCGCTGTAATAATTTTTCTTATATTTTAGATTCTCAAAAACTTTGCTGTTTAATATCTCACTCGGTATAAGTTCCTTCTCTCTCAAAAACCAGCAGAAGAGTATACGGCCCAAAAACCTTAAAGCAAACTCCTTAGCCCTGTTCTCATCTTTATTAAAATATTTTATTACATCTTTATATATATTATCAAAATACTCTTTAACCCCATTATAAAACTCTTTATTTACAGGCTCTACACTAAAAGCATTTTCTATACTCTCAACACTATTAAAAATATCGCTTTTAAGTCTGCTTTCTGGAGTATGAACCTTTATGCCCTCCCCAAGCAAAAAAGTATATCTCTTAGGATTACTATAATCTTTCTTAAATCTTACATCTTTATTAAGCAATACAGCAACCTTATCATGCTTTACATAAGAAACCCTATAATTATTTTTTTTGTCATTATAAAGTATAAAAAATATCCCCTTGCCGTAAGTATTTCTTTCTCCCCCTGTAATTATCTTGCTGCATAGCCTTGAAATTTTTACTCTGCTTGCAAGATTAGTGTTTTTTATATAAACTTCATACACCCCTATAGTTTCGCCATTATCTGTATTCAAATCCCCAATCCAAATTACTTTCTCCAAAAAATCGCTATGCTTCTCTAATATCTCATCTTCATTGCTTATAGCTCCATACTCCTCTTGAAAACTCTCCCCAAAATGTAAAGCCCACTTTTCTTTATTATAAGCCTCATCAAATCTAAAATTGCTAATGTTTGTTAAATTATTGTTTTTAGCCATAGAGATATCCTTAAACACTATTATATATATAAACTAATAATATATTAAAATTACATAAAAATAAACTTAAAAAAATAACTTCATTAAAACATTATCATTCTATATCAAACTCTTCTTTTACTATCAAATTAGAGTTTTTATACACACTCTCCAAATTATTTGTATAGTAGTTAAATTTATCTTCTGCTTCTTGTATAGAGATGATATTTTTAATAACATCAATATTCACTTCAGACTTTAATAATTTATCTATCTCTCTAATATTTTTTTCTGTAAGATGTTTATTATCTATCAAATAAGACAATTTTTTAATATACTCTTTTTTTTCATCATCATCAATATTCTTAGCAATTTCATCAAGTATAATAGAAGTATCCGATTTTTTATTAGCAGTTTTAATATTCTTTTTTCTTTTAAGCTCTTCTTCCAATTCAATAATTTTTTCACTAGCAGGCAAATATTTTTCATTTTCATTAGCCTTTAATATTTTAAATATATTTTCTATATTAAAGTCTATTTTTGATTCTTTTAGTAAAGCTCCAAATATTCCATTAGAAGAACGCACTATCTCTATAATTCCCTCAAAATCTGCTTTTCTTTTCACAACAATATTATTATCTATCTCTTTTATTCTTTTTAAGAGTTTCTCATCATTTTTCAATCTATTAAACACATCTCTATATTCATTATCCCAACTAACATCATCATCTTCATTTAGATTTTCTTTTTTCAAAGACAGCAAAGAATTAATTTCATCATCATCTTTTAATATTTTAGTATCATTTCCAAATATTGCATTTATCAAATTAAGTTTAAAATTAGATATCTGCCAATTTTTAATATCTTTTTGGGCTTCGAGTCTAGGTATAAAGTTATGAATATATATTTTATCGAATAATTTTTTTCCTATTCTGTTTATTCGTCCTACTCTCTGTATTACTCTAGTAGGGTTATAAGGTATGTCATAATTTATTATTATGCCCGCCCTATGTAAATTAATACCTTCAGATAAAGTGTCTGTAGCTATCAATAAAAAGTAATCATCTTCTTGTTTTGATATATCAACAGAAGCATCAAAATTCGCTATAATAATATCTTTATTTTTTGACTGAGAAGTAGATTTTATAGGTTTTAATATTTCACTTAATTTTTCATCTTCACATATGGTATCATACAAATAATCAGCCGTATCTTTAAACTCAGTGAATATTATAATTTTTCTTTTATCATTTTCTTTTTGGAACTCTTTTAATAATTCTATAAGCTTTTTAAACTTCCTATCTTTATTAAATCCAATATCCTTCCAATCATTTTTTATTTCATTTAGCACTTTTAAATCATTTTCAAACTCTGTGAAGAAATTACTATCCAATACATTTTTTACATCTTCGATTAATTTTACATCTTTATATTTTTTATTTAACTTATCATAATCTAATACATCATCATCAATATCTTCATCAACATTATCCTCATAACTAAAGAAATCTTCTGTATAAAGCATGTCCCCTCGTTTATAAATAGGATAATACCCCTTATTAATCCAAGATTTTATATTGTCATATTTATCAATCATATTATCAATACTTTTCTTAAAAGCATAAACAGAACTTTCAAATCTTCTTACCAATAAAAGTTTCATAAACTTAGTTAAGTTTCTAGAAGAAGTGGAAGCAAAATCGATATTAATATTTTCTCCGTATATTTGTTTTATAATTTTGTTGCTGATTTCTTTTTCTTTTTCATTATTATATTTTAAATATACCAAAGGCTCATAACGAACGGCTTTAAATTTGCTATTAGCAAGATTTTCTTTATTTTTATCATTTTCTTCATTTTCTTCATAAGGACTAATCTTTTCAAATGTGTCGAAATACAATTTAGAAATATCACCCAAGTTATAATCATGCAATTTTGGACTTTCAACAATATTAAATTCAATCTTCTGTTTTTCTAAATCTTTTTTATATTCTATATCTTCAATCAAATCCCTCCTTGTTCTTCTTATAATAATAGGATTAATTAAACTTAGAATCTGTTTAGAAATATCTTTCATTTTCTTTTTAGTTTCTTTTTTATCATCATTTTCTTTATAATCTAATTTAATTTTTCTCTCTTCTTTTAATATTTTATTTTTAATATCTATTATATTTCTATTAGTTGTTAGAATTCTATCAAAAATATCTACCAATGAAAATATATCAGAAGTGGTGTTATGCATTGGTGTTGCAGTGATAAGCATAACTCTATTCATGGCACATATATCTTTTATAATGCTATAGGAAGTAGTTTTATTATTAACAAATCTATGTGCCTCATCAATAATAATAAGTCTTTTTTTTGCATGGCTCTTAACATAATCATATACTTTATCTAATAAACCAATACTAAATACTTTGGCATTTAATTTAAACTCTGCATTATAATTTTCCCAAGAATAAATAATTTTTGGAGGGGATATAATAAGTATCTCTTCTACATATTTTTTTTCTAATAAATTCTTTGCTATAGTTGAAGCAATGATACTTTTTCCAAGACCAACAACATCCGATATTAAAACTCCATCATACAACATTATACTCTTTATGCCTGTTTTAATAGCATCAATCTGGTATTTATAATTAGAATAATGATAATCATTAGGATTAAATAATAATTCTTCACTTGTAAAAAAGCTAAAATATTCATATATAACTTTTAAATATATCTCATAAGGAGTAGGGGTTCTAATAAGCTTTTTTAATGAATTATTATCATTATCTTGCATGCCAATCCTATTAAAAAATTCCTTATGATTATTTATATCCAATATACATTTAGAATCTTCCCATTCCCTTTCAAAAATTTTATATGCATCTTTAAATATATCTCTACCGTAAACATTGATTTCTCTTTGATTTTTTAACCCATACGAAGAGAAGTTACTTGAGCCTATTATTACTTGACCAGTTATGTCATATATAAAATTTTTTAATTTGTGTTTTAATAAATATATTTTTGCATGAGTTTTGTTATTAGCACTTCTTATTTCAAGTGTGGAATTTTTACATTTCTCTTTGAATAATTCCAACACCTTAGCATTTTCTTCGCTTTTATTTAATTGAAAAATACTATATTCTTCAAAATTATTAATTTCTTCCTGATTACTTTTCTTGTTTTCTTCATCACTGTAACTCATATATATACGATGTATTTTTGGGTCTATATTCATACCCATAATGATTTTTACTTTTGTATTTAAAAACATTTTTTTTGCTTTATCATTATTAGCTATATCATAAAATGCACTATAAGAACAATATCCTGAAAGTATACATATCTCTTCGATTTCCTCTTCAGATATAAATAAATCAAAAACTTTTTTATTAGAATTGTCTATTATTTCCATGAATAAAAACTTCCATAAATTATTTTTTATATATGATGAAATTATATCATATCAAACTATTTATGAAAATAATTATAAATATTGTTAGCCACTTTATAACTTATTCCGGGTATATTAGCTATATTATCTAATGAAGCATTTTTTATATTGTCTATATTTATAAAATGAGAATAAAGCTTTTCTATGCCTTTTTTGCCCAAACCTTCTATTTTTTCAAGTTCGCTTTTTACCATCTCTCGGCTTCTCTTTCTTCCATGACTAGTATTAACCCATCTATGCGTTTCATCTCTTACCTTTTGTAAAAATAACCTTGCAGGTTCATTATCATTTAATTGAACAGGGTTTTCTCTGTTGGGTAAATATATCTCTTCAAATTTTTTGGCAAGTGCCATTATAGGCTGATTTTTTATGTCTAATTCTTTTAAAGCTTCTATTGCAGAATTAAGCTGACCTCTACCTCCGTCTATAAGTATTAAATCTGGAAATGTAGAGTTTTCTTCTTTAAGTCTTTTATATCTTCTATATACTGCCTCTTTTATGGAAGCAAAGTCATCTATGCCTGTAACAGTCTTCATATTAAATATTCTATAGTTTTTATTATCAGAAACACCATTAACAAATCTTACCATTCCTGCCATAGTGTAGCTTCCCTGAATATGTGCTATGTCGAAAGATTCTATTATAGAAGGAGCTTTTTTAAGTTTAAATATTTCTTGAAGTCTTGTGATTCCAATAGGCACTTCTCTAATCAATGCCCTCTCTTTAAATAAATGTCTTGCATTTTCATTGGCTATGGATATTAAACCTTTCTTTGTGTTATCAAGTTTTATTTCAACATCTCTTCCAGATATCTCTTTTAAATAATCCTTTACAACATCAAAATCTTTAATTACAAAATCTGTAGCTATTGAAGCGGGTATTAAATTATTATGAGTATAATATTGAGTAATGAATGCAGAAATAACTTCACTATATCTTGATTTATTAGAATCTTCATCAATGTTTTTATCTTGCATAGCAAAAGTTTTTCTATCTACAAGCTTGCCGCCTTTTACAGAAAGCACTACAATAGTATAATCTCCATTTTGTCCATAAGCTCCTATAATATCTATATCATCGCTTTCTGGTACATATATACTCTGTTCAACTGTAATAGATTTAAGTAAGTCAATTTTATCTCTTAAATCTTTTGCTCTCTCAAACTCTAACTTCTCTGCAAATACAAACATATCCTGCTTCATCTTAGCAACAAGCTCATCAACATTACCTTCAAGAAGCATAATAGCATCATCAATATCTTTATCATATTCTTTCTCATCAATCAAATCAGCACAAGGAGCAGTGCATTTTCCTATATGATAATAAAGGCATGGTCTTATTTTGCGTTTTAGAGGAAAATCATATTTGCACCTTCTAAGCTTAAAATTATCTATTATAAACTTTACTATTTTTTCAGCTCTCTCAGCCGCAACATATGGTCCATAATATTTTTTGTATTTTTTAGCATTATCTTTGTCTATTACATTTCTTGCTTTTATCACCCTTGGAAAATGTTCATTTGTAATTGCTATAAAAGGAAAAGATTTTTGGTCTTTAAGAAGTATATTATAATGAGGCTTATGCTTTCTTATCATCTCAGCCTCAAGTATTAATGCCTCTACTTCGTTTTTTGTAACTATATAATCAATATCTCTAATATGTTCTACTAATGCAGTTGTTTTTGCATCTTTATTGTTTCCTATAAAATAGGAAGATACTCTTTTTTTTAATGATTTTGCTTTGCCTATATATATGATATTGGTATCTTTATCTTTCATAAAGTATACGCCAGATTTTGTAGGCAGGCGTTTTAATTTTTCTGAAATATATTCTTTAACTTGACTATTCATAATTATAAGTTTTATAATTATATAAAAAATAAAAAGTTTGTCAAAAAATAAATGCTGCTATACTTAAATAATTTTATTTATATTTTTTATAATTTTTTATTCAACTTTTTCCCGCCTTCGCACCATAGGTACTTCCTTCGGTCGCAGTGCGGACTTTCTCAAAGTTGCAAAAAATGCAATATACTATAGCTAATATTTTATGAACATTTATTAAATGTGGTATAAATCCTAATTTTAGCTTAAAAATGCAGCCTTTTTGCTTCTTTGTGGCAACAAAAGAAGTGGGGTGTGGGGCAAAGCCCCACAAATATTTAAAATTAAAAAATATAAATTTTGACAAACTTAAAAATTTTCAGTATATACCTAAACAACTATATTTTGTCATAGATTTTTTCTTCAACTTTTTCCCGTAGCAAAAAGTTGCAAAAAGTACAATTTATTTAGCCTTATACGAAAAAATATGTATCAAATAATGTAGAATAAAACTCAATTTTAGTTTAAAAATGCAGTCTTTTTGGTTCTTTGTGTCAATACCGAAGGTACTTCCTACGGTCGCAAAAGAACTGGGGGTGTGTACCCTAAAGGCACGCTTCGCAAGTGGCAAAGCAACCACAAATAAAAAACTTAAAAATGCACAGGAGCCAGACATATTGCAGTTAGGAATTCCTTAATTTCTTAAAGTATAGCATAGGTGTATCATAA
>NZ_CAKVGN010000017.1 GCF_934747485.1 uncultured Brachyspira sp.
GATTTAGCAACGAGAATGAGCTTTAGATATTTATACGATGAAAAAAGTCCATACAGTACCATTGATTTTATGAAACGACTTATAAATTATTTTCCTTTTAGAATACATTGTATTCAAAGTGCGACCGAAGGAAGTGCCTGTGGTAATAATGGTACAGAATTTACTTACCGTAAACATTCATTTGACACAGAACACCCATTAGATATATTTTGCAAGAAGAACTATATTAAGAAAGTTTATAGTCCAATTGCATCATCTTGGTATAATGGCGTAGTAGAAAGTACACATAGGCTAGACCACAAAAAGAATTTTATGATTTTTGTACTAAAGAATTAACTTTACAGAAAGCAAATAAAAACATACAAAAATATAATCATTTTTTCAATTATAAACGAATACATTCTGCTTTAAATTATGATACTCCTATGTTATACTTTAAGAAATTAAGGAATTCCTAACTGCAATATGTTTGGCTCCTGTGCAATTTAAAAATATTTTACAATTATATGTTTTATATATTTATAGTTTTACTTGCAAAAAGTGTTTTTTTTGATAAAATCTATTTTAATTTTTTACTTGCTTAGGTTTTATATTTCTATGAATTATTTAATAACAGGTCCTATGTTTGCAGGAAAATCTAAATATTTGATAAAAACTTTAGATTATCTGCTTATGGAAAAAAAAGATATAAAAATACTATTTATATACCCTAATATTTCTTATAGGGGATATTTTTGCAGAGATAAAAATGTGGTGCTTGATGAAAGAATAGATATTATCACAGAAGAAGAGTTAGAAGATAAATTTACGAATATAGAAAATTATTTATCTAATTATAATGTTGTAGGTATTGATGAGTTTTGTTTTTTAAATAAAACTTCTGATTTTATTAAGTTAATAAAAGATTTCTCAAAAAACAATATTAATATAGATTTTTACATAGCTTCTTTGGACATGGATTTTAAGAGGAATTATTGGGAAAGCGTGAGTAATTTAATTGAAGAAGATTTAATAGATGTGCATATAAAGGTGTTTGGCAAATGCGATTGCGGAAGGAAAGGAATATATTCAAAGAGAATTATTAAAGATGTTGATAGAATTGTAATCGGAGATGATATATACAAATGCGTATGCAGATACTGCTATGAGGGCGAAGACGATGTTAAATTAAATTTATGATTAATTATTTAACATAGTTTGTTAATTCACCAATATTCTCTATACAGCAAGTTATTTTATCTCCATTTTTCATATATTTAGGAGGATTAAATCCCATGCCAACCCCAGAAGGTGTGCCTGTGGCTATGATATCGCCTGCTTCGAGCGTCATTCCTTTAGATACATCGCTTACTAATTCATGTATATTATGTATCATATGTTTTGTATTTGAGTTTTGTCTTATTTCATCGTTTAGAGTTGATTTAATGTTTAAATTATTTACATCTTTTATATCATCTTTATATACGATGCATGGACCCATTGAACTGTAATTATCTAAGCTTTTTCCTTTATACCACTGAGAATGCTCTTTTTGTATTTTTCTTGAAGATATATCATTAAAAATACTATATCCAAATATATATTCATCTACTTCTTCTATTTTTATATCTTTTGCTTTTTTTCCTATTATAATTGCTAATTCTGCTTCATAATCTAAAGCTTCGTCTAAATCTAATCTTGCATTTATATTATGATTATGCCCTATTATATAAACAGCTCTTTTAGAGAAATATACAGGTTTTGTGTTTTGTACATCATTAATATTATTTTTTACTTCGTTAATATGGTCTTGATAATTTACTCCTACGCATATTATATCATGTATAGGTTTTGTTATAGGAGAGAGAAGCTGAATTTTTTCTATAGAATACGTTTGTTTAAAAGTATCTATTTCTTTTTCTAATTTGTTTAGTACATCTTTATTACAATTTTCAATAAAATTAACCATATTATAGTTTTTAAACTCAGGTATAATATCTGCTATAGGTATAACACTTTGTTCATTTTTAGTTAAAATTCCTATTGCTTCAGTGTTGTTCCATTCTAAAAAAGATATAAATTTCATACTGTTCTCCAAAAAAACTCTATTTAATTATAATAAATAGTTGCAGTTTTTCAAGTAAAATGAAAAAAAATGTATTTTTTTTAGTTTTATTATGTATCTAATTTATTTTTATAAAAAAAATCCGATAAAGAAATGTAGTATTATTATATTAACCTATACAAAATTAATACTTGACTAATGGGTTAAATATTATTATACTTTAAAAGGTATAGGTAACTAGTATTTTTAGGAGACTAATGATGAAAAAACTAATTTTAGTAATCTTTTTAGTGAGTTTTAGTACACTTTTCCCAGCATTTGAAGTTGATGTTATAGGTCAGCTTAGTGCTGTAACAGGATTTCCAATTTTGGACTCTCAAACTGTAAAAATTAATGGTTCAACAGAAGTAAGACCAGAACTTTCTGCCCAAATAGGTTATATGCTTCCTATGCAAAACGGCTTAAAAGGTATAAGTCTTTTAGGCGATGTTATGATAGAACAAAGTACCATAGGTATTACTTATCCTGGAGACAAAAAAATAGTTAATAAAGAAAGTGGTTTAAGTATGGGTTTAGGTTTTACAACTAAATTTGTAATCGGTAATGTTAATAGCTTAATTCCTAGAGATACAGTTTTAGGTGTTGGAGTTGCTGCTAAAGCTTTAATATATGCTCCAAATATAGTACTTACTATGACTCCTCCTCCTATAAGTATTTATTTCAAAACTTTTGTAGAACAGAGATTCTTTATATTTAGACAGTTGGCTTTTGTAGTTGGACTTAATTTATATGTAGACTACATGCTTCCTATGACTTATAAAGTTGATCAGTTGTTTATGGGTTATTTTGTAACTAGTTATCTTGACTTAGGTATAGGTCTTAGCGTAGGTCTCCACTTCGGTAATTAATTTTTTATAAATAAATTTTTTTAAGAGGACTGTTAAAAAATTAATAGTCCTCTTATTTATTTTTTTTAATAATATATTATAATTCTAACATAATAATATTTTATGATTTATTTAAAAGCTGGTTAATAATTGTATTAGGGAGAAAATAGTTGAAAAAAGAGATTTTGCTTGTTTTATCTGTATTCATTTTTTACAGCAATACTTTATTTAATGATGTAGTTAATAGCATAGTTGGAGTTGTTGGTTCTATTCCTATTACTTATGAAGATTTTGTCAGCAGAAAGTCGTTTTTGTCTTTGCAGGCGAGGTCTGTTGGTAAAAAAATCAATGATGATATGGTTTACAAGGATTTAGTTGAAGAGCGAATAATGTATTTGAAGCTTAAAGAATATAATTATGTTATAGAAGAAAATGATGTAAGCAGACGTCTTGAGAACATTGCTAATCAGTATAATCTTACATTAGACCAATTTGCTAAGCAATTAAAATCTGAAGGAATATCATACGAAGAATACCGCAACTCTATTAGAAAGCAAATAGCTATGGAAAATTTAAGCGGACTTGTTGTTAATAATACAGAAATTACCGATGCAGAGGCAGATGAGTATTATAATAATAGTAAAGATAAAACAGCTTTTGAAGTTGATACTTTAGTAAAACTTTCTTGGATATTCTTCAAAGCGACCACCTTTACAGAAAAAGGCGAAAAACAAGAGTTAGCTGATAGAGTGCGTGGTAGGGCTGCAAGAGGCAATGATTTTGCTGAATTAGCTAAAAAATACAGCGATGATGAAAAAACAAAAAATTATGGCGGAGATTTAGGCTATAATCTTTTATATGATGCAGGAAAACGTTCTTTGCCTGCACAGGTAAATGCCGGACTTACTTTAGCAAAGAGAGGCTATAAAGTGGGTACTGTTAGTTCTGTGCGTGAGTTGGTTGGCAAGGGCTTTTATATAGTAAAAATAGTAGAAATACAAAAAGATATGGACAGCATTCGCACAAGAGTAAAAAATTATCTGAGCGAAATTCGTATGAGAGACTCTTTCGTAAAATGGCTTAATGACGAAACTAAAAGAGTTACCATAAAGTTATATAAATAGTGTTGACAGAATTGTAAAAATATAGTATAATATATTACTCATGTAATAGTATAATTTTAAAATTAATATAAATGGAGTAAAACCATCATGTATGCAATAGTAGAAGTAAAGGGAAAACAATACAAAATAGAAAAAGGTCAAGATATCTTAATAGAATATTTGGGCGATGATGCTAAAGAATCACCAGAAATAAAAACACTCCTTCTAAAAAAAGATGATGAAAGCGTAGTTGTTGGTACGCCTTATGTAAACGGAGTAAAAATAAGCTCTAAAATAGTTGAAAGCTTAAAAGGTGATAAAGTAGTTATAGGTAAGCATAAAAGAAGAAAAGATTACAAAAGAAAAACAGGTCATAGACATAAATATCATAAAATCACTATAGAAGATATTACTTTAGCTTAAGTATTATAATGTCTTCTTTATTCAGTGTTGTTTATAATAGTGATGGTGTTATAATAAAAGTTACTATAGAAGGGCATGCTGGAATAAAAAAGTCTGGTGAAGGTTATGAAGTTTGTATAGCTTTGAGTGCTTTGTCTCAGGCTATGCTAAATGCTCTCACTGAAATAATTGGAAGTAAGAGTATTAAACATGAAATTAATGATGGATATTTAAGCTTTGAATTGGTTGAGTTTGATAAACTTGATAAAGAAAAAGCTTATGAATATATTACAGTTAGTAGAGGATATTTACTAGGTATAAAATCTCTAATTAAAGAGTATCCCGACTATGTAAAATATAAAGAGGAGTTAAAAAATGGCACATAAGAAAGGCGGCGGAAGTTCAAAAAATGGACGCGATAGTCAATCTAAACGTTTAGGTGTGAAAGTTTATGGCGGAGAAAAGGTTGTATCTGGTAACATTATAGTTAGACAAAGAGGTACACAATTCCATGTTGGCAAAAATGTTGATATAGGAAGAGATCATACTATTTTTGCAACTGCTAATGGTGTTGTTAAATTCCACACTAATAAGTTTGGTAAAAAAACTATAAGTGTAATAGCTGAATAATATTATACACTAAAATATATTATTTTTTATTAATATCCTATTCTTTATTTTAAGAGTGGGATATTTTTGTTTATTTGTTATATTTTAACAAAGAGGATAATTATTTTATGAGAATATTATTTATAGCTTTAGGGTTCATATTTCTTGGAGTAGGTGCTGTTGGCATAGCTGTACCAATTTTACCTACTACCCCATTTCTGCTTTTAGCTTCATTTTTCTTTGCAAAAGGTTCTAAAAGATTTCATGATTGGTTTTTATCTACAAAACTATATAAAAAATATTTAGAGAGCTTCGTAAAATCAAGAGCTATGACTCTAAAAGGAAAATTAACTATACTCATACCTGTAAGCTGCATGCTTATAATTACATTCATCTTTGTAAATAATATATATGCCCGCATAGTTTTAGTGATATTATTTATTTCAAAATATGTTTATTTTTTCACTCAAATAAAAACTGTTTCAGAAGAAGAATTATCTAAAATGAGAATAAGCTATCAAGAAGAGCAATAACTTTTTAGAATGCAGTAAAAACTCTATTTTACTAAAAACTAAAGATTAAAAAATATAGTAACGCTAAATATAAAAAACTACTTTAATATTAAAAAAGGCTCTATTTATAAACAATATAAATAAAGCCTTAAAAAATAAAATAAGCATTTATAAAATTATAATTCGTAAAAAAATTATTATTTACCCGTTACAGTTATAGTATCATAATTAGAAAAGTCGCTTCGGCTTTCTAAATCTTTTTTCTCATAATCTTTTAAAGGTATTTTATTTCTTACAGCAGCATAAACTGTAGGAACTATTATTAAAGTAAACATAGTTGAAACTAAAAGCCCTCCTAATACAGCAATAGATAAAGGCTGATACATTTCATTTCCGCTTCCTCCAGATAATGCCATAGGTAAAAGACCTAATATTGTTGTAAGTGTTGTCATAAGTACTGGTCTTAAACGCCTAGGTCCAGACTCTAAAGCAGCCTCATCTCCATTAATATGTTTTTCATGCATAAGCTGATTCATATAGTCTATAAGCACAATACCATTATTTACTACAATACCAATAAGCACTATAAAACCTATACCACTATACACGCTCAAAGTTTGCCCGCTTATAAATAATGCTATCAAAGAACCAGCAAAACCAAATGGAATTGCCAATGCTATAACAAAAGTAGCAATAAGCGATTCAAACTGACTTGCCATTATGGCATAAACTAAAACTAATGCTAATATCAAAGCCTGAACTAACTGTAAAAATGCTTCATTCATATCCTCAAAATCTCCTGCATAATTAATGCTAAATCCTGAAGGTATAAATACTTCATTTTTTATTTTCTCTTGAACATCAAACATTATGTCGCTTAAGGCTCTGTTATAAGCTGAAGCTTTTATACTTGTTATTCTTGTGCTGTCTTTTCTCTCTATCTCTGTAGGACAATAACTTTTCTCTACTGTTGCTATTGATGATATAGGCACTATTCCAGCTGTTGTAGGTATCATAAGCCTTGATATATCATCTATATTAAGCCTATCAGGTTCACCCAATTGAACATTAACATCTATATCTGTAACATCAGAATTGTCTGGTGTCATAGTTGTTGCTGTTGTTCCTGCGAAACTTGTTTTAATGATATTTGCTATTGTGTTTACATTAACGCCCATTTTTGCCGCTATCTCTCTATTAACATATACTTTTAATTCTGGGTTTGAATCATCTCTTGTAAGTCTTGGCTCTCTTATTCCTTCTATATCAGATATTGCATTTATTATATTATTTGCTATTTCTGTGGCTTTATCTAAATCATCGCCTACAAGCTCTATTTCTATTTCCTGCCCGCCTGTACCTCCGTTTCTCCTCCGCTGCCTATACCTGAAGTATTTATTGATGCTATATTTATTTGAGCAGGATAAGATGCTAATACATTTCTTGTAAGCTCTATATATTCATCAACTGACTTTTCTCTGCCTTCGTTTTTATCTCTTAACTGCACTCTTATTTCAGCAGAGTTTTCTTCTGAACCAGATTTTACTCTCGACTGCATTCTGTCAAAATCTTCCCCTATTACTTCTTGTATATCTGCTTCCATTATATTTACAAAAGACTGAGTTTGTGCTGACTTTGTACCTACTGGCATTTTTACATCTATCTTAAATTGTCCTTCATCTGAAGTTGGGAAACCTTCCTTCCAATAAATGTTAATCCCAACACTATTACAGCAAGTATCACGCTTAAAGAAGAAATCAAAACTTTCTTTTTATTTTTTATAGAAAAGTTAACCATAAAAGAGTATATATTATTAACCCTATCGTGAAATTGTTTATTGACAAAATTTTCTATAGGTATTAAAAATTTAGTTTTTTTATTCGTTACAAGTCTAGCCACAAGCATAGGAACAACTGTAAGAGCAACAAATAAAGAGCCTATCATTGAAACTGTTACAGTAATACATAAATCTTTGAAAAGCTGCCCAGTCTGTCCTTCAACAAAAAGAAAAGGCAAAAATACTGCTATTGTTGTAAGTGTTGAAGCTGATATTGCTAATGCCACTGCGGAAGTTCCGTTTATAGCAGAAGAATATTTTCCGTATCCGCTGTTTCGATAATAAAATATATTTTCAAGCACTACAATAGAGTTATCTACCATCATACCAATTCCGAGTACAAGTCCAGACAATGAAATAATATTTAAAGTAATTCCCATAAAATACATTAATGTAAATGTAATGATTATTGATGTGGGTATTGATATTGCTATTATAGAAACAGTTTTTATATTCCACAAATAAAACATAAGTATTATAACAGCAAACAAACCTCCCTGCCAAGCTGTTTCTAATACTCCGTTTATAGATTCATTTACATTGTCAGCACTGTTGAATAATATTTCATATTTTATGCCTTCTGGAAGATTCAAATTCTCTAATTGTTTTTTTACGGATTTTGATACATTAACAGAGTTTCCTCCAGATTCTTTATTAACAGATACCGATATAGCAGGCATTCCATTTATTTTTACTATCTCAGAATCATCACTATATCCTTGATAAACTCTTCCTATATCTTTTAATTTTATAGGCGTGTCATTGGTTTTTAATGTTATAACAGTGTTTTCAATATCTTCTACAGTTGTAAACTCACCCATTGTTCTTATAGTATATTTATAAACTCCTTCGTATGTATCGCCTCCTGATAGGTTTTGATTTTCTGATGATAAAAGAGAGACTATGCTATTAATGTCTATACCATAAGCATGAAGACGGTTTAACACTAAATCAACTTTCATTTCTGTTTTAAGTCCGCCTCTAATTTCTGCTCTTGTCACTCCCGATGCCTGCTCTATTTTGTTTAATACTTGATTGTCTATTAAAGTATATAATGCCCCTAAATTATCTGTACCAAAAAATGCTATTTCCATAACAGGCATCATATCTGTAGAAAATTTAAATACTGTAGGGCTTTCAGCATCATCTGGAAGAGAGTTTTTTATTCTATCTATTGCCTCTCTTACATCGGCAGTTGCAACGGCTAAATCTGTACCCCAATTAAACTCTATAAATACGCTTGACTGACCTTCTTCAGAAGTAGAAGTTATTGAATTAATGCCGCTTACTGTAGCAACAGCATTTTCAACTACTTTAGTTACAGATTTTTCTACTTCTTCAGGACCAGCATTCTCATATTCTGTTCTTATTGTAATATAAGGAAGCTCCATATTAGGCAAAAAATCTACTGCTAATTTTGTTAAACTTACAAAACCTAATATTAATACTGCTACTATACACATAAAAACAGCTACGGGTCTTTTTACTACTAACTCTATAAAACTCCTCATTTGCACTCCTTCTTATATAGTATGTATACATATTGTTGTATAATTTTAGACGAATAAGGTTATAAAAAAGTTTTAAATTAAGTTGTGTATTAGAGTGTATTTGTGTAAATTTTTATTAAGTATTTTTAGCTAAAATTTAGGTTTTACCCCACATTTAATACATATTCCTAAGATATTAGCTATAATATGTGCATTTTTTGCAACTTTTTGACGAAGTCCGCACAGCGACCGAAGGAAGTGCCTGTGGTGCGAGAGCGACAAAAAAGTTGAACAAAAACAAATACTTATAATAATAAAACATAATTGTTTAATTATATACTAAAAATTTCTCGTTTGTGGTGGCGTTGCCCCCACACCCCTACTTCTTTTGGTGACCCAAAGAAGCAAAAGGACTGCATTATTTAGCTTAAAATAAAGGTACTATCTTATAGTTTATACATATTCCAAACATACAAAGCTATAACATTTGCATTTTCATGAAGCGTGCCCGAAGGGCGAAAACTTTGACGAAGTCCGCACAGCGACCGTAGGGAGTCCTTCAGGGCGACCGAATGAAGTGCCTTCGGTATTGGTATAAAAGAACCTTATATCCTCCGGATACGCTTCGCGAAGAACTGCATTTTTATTATAAATTTTATAATTTAATTGTACATTAAAATGCACTCCCCCGCACGACTAAGAAGTTATAATTAAAGCATAGCATTACCGTGCGGTAAGCCCCCGACCGCAGGGAGTGCACAGCTAGGCGAGTAGTGCGGCAAGGTGGTACAGCTCGTACGCGGGAAAAAGTTGAATAAAAAAACTTATTATATATCTAAAAATTTTAAGTTTATCAATTTTTGTTTTTATATTTTGGGGACTAGTCCCCAAACCCCTACTTCTTTTGGTGACCCAAAGAAGCAAAAGGACTGCAATTTTAATCTAAAAAATATATATTGTTTTTTATTATATATATTGGCAACATATAAATTCGTACTTTTTGCAACTTTTTGCTACGGGAAAAAGTTGAATAAAAAATCATATAACAAAATGCGGAAAAAGTTGATAAAAATCTACAAAAACATGCAGCCTTGACGCAACTCTCTCTCTGTCATCAATTTGTTTATAGAGTTTATTATTTCGCCTTTAGACTTTTTCCATTTCGGTGCTATTAAACTATCTCCTAAACTGTCCCCCATAATTCTTGACACTATTATATTCTCTCTTAAAATAGATATAGCATCCGCCATAAGCTCTATATAAAAATCTTCATCAAGCGTAGGAAAATCATAATTTTTGTACATTGCCTCAAAAGCACTTCCAACCACAATATCAAGCTGATGAAACTTCACACTGTCAATTTTTAAATTAGAAATATCTCTAACCGTTTGAAGCATCTCTTCTCTTGTTTCCAAAATTATTTTTTTTTCTTCAATTCTTTTAGGCAAACCAAATATTATATGAGTTGATATTATTAGATTGCTGTAATTATTTTTTATGTTTTCTGTCATATCAGCAAACGAGTTAAAATTATGCCCTCTGTTTATAAAAATAGAAGTATCATCATTTGAAGATTGAAGCCCCATTTCAAGCCATATCTCTTTATTATATTTTTTTGACAAATTATTTAACTCTAAGAGAACTGCCTCTTCAAGCATATCGCTTCTTGCCCCAAACATTAAACCAACACAATCCTCAAACTCAATTAATTTATTTGCATATTTAAGAGATTCTGATGAAGCTAATTTTGAAAGCGGAGTGCCAAGCTGAAAATAAGCATAATATTTTTTGTATCTGTTTTTATAATTGTTTACGCCGTTTATCCATTGATTTTTAATATCATCTTCTTCTACATATGGAGGCTTATAACTATTTAAATTGCAAAACCTGCATCCTCCATTATTGGCCTTATGAGCACAGCCGAAATCTGTGTCTATAGAAATTTTACCAACCTTAAAACCAAACTTTTTTTTTACATAATCAGAAAAACTATAATAATTTTGCATATCTATCTTTTAATATATCTTTCCATCTCTCTGTCTAATGCTTTTTTCTTTAGAGTCTCTCTCTTATCATGAAGCTTTTTACCTTTAGCTAAAGCAAGCTCCACTTTTACCTTTCCCCTGCTAAAATATAAACTAATAGGAATGAGAGTAAGCCCCTGCTCTTTTATTTTTCCATAAAGCCTTTTAATTTCCCTTTTTTTCATTAAAAGTTTTCTTTCACGTAAAGGGTCATGATTGTTTCTGTTGCCAAAATGATACGGAGAAATATGCATATTCACTATAAAAAGCTCTCCCTTTTTAAAAGAAGCATAAGAATCCGCCATATTAACTCCCCTATCCCTAAGAGACTTCACTTCAGTACCAAGTAAAACTATGCCCGCCTCAAACTTTTCTATCACTTCATAATTAAAAAGTGCTTTTTTGTTTCTTGCTATCTCCCCAGATGAAACAGCATTATTTTTTTTATCTTTTTTGTCTTTTTTAGCCATTTTTTATTTACTCTTATATTATTTTTTAGATTATACATAAATTACAGAAATTGTCAAAATATAAATATTAGATTATTATTTTGTTGGCAGCGTTTTATATTTTTTTACAGGAATTTCTAATAACTATATTGGGCTGAAGTACAATATTTACATTATCTGTTATTCTCTCACTTATAATATTAAGTATTGAAAGAACTGCATTTTTTCCCATTTCATAAGCTTGAGAAGATACAGTGGTAAGACCTATCATAGAAGAAAATGGTATATTATCATAACCAATTAAAGATATATCATTAGGTATTGATATTCCATACTCTTCTGTTGCTTTCTTTATACCAAAACACATAACATCGCATGCAGAAAATATAGCAGTATAATCGAGTTTTGATTTTATTATATCTTTCATTTGAATATAGCTTTCTTCAAAATTAAAATTTGCTACTTTTTTATATTTGCTGTAATTAAAATCTATATTATTATCATTCAATGCCTTTATAAAACCGCTAAATCTTTCATTTTCTGTGCTAATATCTTGAGGACCTGCCATATATATAATATTTTTATGCCCCAAGTCTATTAAATATTTAGTTGCATTATAAGCCCCTATTTCATTATCGGAGCCAACATAATTTATATTTTCAATATCAACTTTTCTATCTAAAAATATAATAGGAACATTCACTTTTGTTAATATTTCATTAAAATATTCACTCTTTCCTGTAGATGCCACTATTATATATCCTGATACAGCAATTTTTGTAATATCTCTAAAATTTAATATATCCTTATTCTCTTTATACTGAGATAATATTATATGATATCCATAAAGATTTGCTGTATTCTCTATCCCTTCAATTATGTTTGCAAAAAAAGGATTTGTAATATCTGGAATAATTACTGATATAATTTGCTTATTTTTAATAGTTTTTTTTATATTATAACCATCAGAATTAATAATTTTATTTATTTTATTTTTTATCTTTTCATCTACACTGCTGTTTCCATTCAATACCCTAGAAACAGTAGCAACAGAAACATTTGCTTTTTTAGCTATATAGCTTAGTGTAATTTTTTTATCGTTCATAATATACAAATCATACTAATTAAGATTTTTTATTACTATAATGCATGAAGTTTAATTTGTCAATATAATTTTAATAAAGAGTTATTTTACAGAAAAATTTCAGAAAATTTTCTGTAAAAAATTGACTTCATATAAAACTTGACTATACTTTATTAATATAAAATAAACATAGGATATAAATTATGGTAAATAATAATAAACTCTATTGGGTAGATACAGATGCTGGAGTAGATGATGCCGTTGCTATATTATGGGCTTTAAATAATGATTTTAATATTGTTGGATTTAGCACTGTAGCTGGTAATTTGGCTGTAGAATCTACAGTGAGAAACGTATGTGCTTTATTAGAATATAGTAAAAAGGATATACCTGTATATTATGGAGCTTCGTATGCAACTATAGGGGGACATATAGACGCTTCACATATACATGGTGTAAATTTAGGACCTATAGTGATAGATAAAGATTATAAGGCAAAAGACCATATATTTAATGGACTTATTAACTTTTTTGAAAATAGCGATGATAAATTAAATATTATCACATTAGGACCGCTTACAAATATAAGTACATTTTTAATGCATTTTCCTAAATACAAAGAAAGAATAGAATGCTTATATATTATGGGCGGAGGAAGTTTCGGAAATATGACGGCTTATGGTGAATTTAATATTTATGCTGATGTTGAAGCTGCTCATTTTGTTTTTAATCAGAATATGAATATTGTTTTAAGCGATTTAGACATCACAGATCATTACGCTTATTTTACAAAAGAAGATATTGATTCTTATTTAAAAGGCAGAAGTATAGATGATTGGGTAAATCAGTTATTAAATTTCAGAATATCTAAAAGTGCCTTACCTCATGCGGCAAGAATATACGATGTGCTTCCTTTTATGTATGTAAAATATCCTGATTATTTTACAACTAATGAAGTATATGTAGATGTTCAATTAAGCGGAAAGATGAGAGGTTTTACTGCTTATGATTATGAGGGTATGAGGATAACAAATTATTTATTTCCAGAAAAAAATATAAAAAAAGTAAAAAGATTATTAACGATAGATAAAAACATTTATATAGATACATTATTAAAAACATTTTTAAGATAAGGATAATATTATGCAATTTACAGGTTTTTTAGGTGTTGCTTTATTTTGTTTTATAGGATTTTTATTTTCTAAAAACAAAAAAGCTATTGATTGGAAATTGGTTATTTGGGGTATAGTTATGCAATTTATTATTGCAGCTATAATATTAGGTAAGGGCTTAATAAGTTTAGTGCCATTTTTTATATGGATATGGGCTATAGCTTGGTATAATTTAGATGTATTTATTTTTAGAGCAAAAAAAATGAATATAATATATAGTGCAATAGTATCATTAATTCTAACAGCTATTGTTATAGGTCTAACATATTTACTTGGAGGAGAGGTATCTTCACTATTGCTTTCAATAGTTTGGTATCTATTCATAATTGTTGGAGTAGTGAGAGTTGCTTTACTCTCTTTTGGTAAAGATATAAAACTATATAAACATTGGTCAAATATTGCTGGCTTTTTATTATGCGGTATAATATTTGGTAATTTATTAGCTAATGGAAAAACTGGTGCTGACTTCTTTGGAGCAATAGGAGATGCTATAACCTCATTTTTAAAATTTGCTTCTTTGGGCGGTGAGTTTATATTTGGTCAGTTATACACTGGAGCAGCAGGTTGGGTATTTATTATAGATGTTGGAGTAGCTACAATATTCTTTATAGCTTTTGTTGGATTATTAGAAAGTCTTGGATTAATGAATCAAGTTATTATAAGCATAGCTAGATTTATAGATTGGAATATGAGAGGAATGGGAATTAAGCCATTGAGCGGTGCTGAAACTCTTGTTGCTATTTCTAGTATTCCAATGGGAGGAGATAATTTACTTCTTATAAAAAACTATTTAAGCACTTTAACAAGATCTGAAATATCTCTATCTATATCAGCTATAATGGCAACTATATCTGCTAGCTTATTTGCTGCATTTGTATCTTTAGGTATTTCACCAGTGCATTTATTGGCTGCTAGTGCTATGAGTGTACCTGCTGTTATAGTTGTGTCAAAGATATGTTACCCTGAAGTAGATAATCCAGTTACTAGAGGTCAGGATATAGAAGTAGTAAAAGATGCTAATTATGGTAAACCTATGAATGCTATTATGGATAGTATAAATAATGCAATTCAAACTGTACTAATAATGGCAGGAAGCTTGGTTGTATTTATATCTTTGATAGGAGTATTCGACAGCATACTTGGACGTTTAGATGCTTATGTTGATGGTCAATTATTAAATGGAGTTAAAAATATATATGGTGAATATAATGGATTTGTACCTGGAAGTTTAAAAACATTATTGGGATATATATTCTCACCTTTAGCTTTTGCTATGGGTACTCCAGTTGAAGATATTATAAAAATGGGTTATTTAATGGGAACTAAACTTTCTATTAATGAATTTGTTGCTTTCACACAGCTTGGTGAGTTTATAAAAAGCAATGCTTTAACAGAAAAATCTATTATAATAGCAAGCTTCGCTTTATGCGGATATGCTAATCCTGGTACAGTAGCTATGAATTTAGGTAAGGTATTGCCTTTTTCTGGAAACAATAGAGAAAATTATATTAATTTAGCATTTAAAACTATGTTTATAGGAGCAGCTGCTTCTTGGATGACTGCAGCTATTGCTGGAATAATTTCAGGATTAATATAATGTATTATATAATAATGTTTATAGCAACGACTATCTTTGCATCTATTGCTTGGGTAGCTAATTATTCAAAAAATGCTGGGTGGTCGTTGTTTTTCTTAGCATCTATAAGTTATTTTATAGCCTTTTGTGTGTTTGCTTTGCTTTGTATATTGAAAAAAAAGCCTATGTTTGATGCGGGTATGTGGAAAGATGGACTTAAACCTGTTATAATATTATTAGTGGGTAATATGTCATTAAATGTTGCAGTTTCTATGACAACCCCTGAAAAAATAGGGTTTTTAGTTGGACTTACTGTAATTATTGTACCTATATTAGATTTTTTTATGTATAAAGCAAAGATACCAAAACTTATATATCCAAGCTTAATATTTGCTTTTATAGGAAATTTTATATTAAACTATAACAAAGAGATGAAAATATTTTCTTTTGGTCTTGGAGAATTTTTATCTTTGGCAACCACTGTCTGTTATGCTTTATCTATTATATGGATAGGAAGATGTGCAAGATCTTTTGGTTTTGAGTCATTTGGTTTTATACAAAGTTTAGTTAGTTCTATAGGTTATCTCATAGCATCATTAATTACTGGAAGCATTCATTCTATAAGCAATTTGCCTTTATATCCTATATTATTTTATGGTTTAGGCTCTTATGTATTAGGAAATGCTTGTCAATTTGTTGCTCAGAAAAATTTATCTCCTATAATTTCAGCATTAATTATGGCAACACAGCCAATAGTTGGAGTTATAATAGGTATATTATTTTTTAATTTTAGTATTACAATTTCAATATGTATATCTGGTTTCTTTTTCTTCATTGCTAGTGTAATGGGGGTAATTGCTAATAATAATACATCTAAACAATAAGGAATAAAAAATGAGTAAAAAAATTTTGGTTATAGGAAGCATTAATAAAGATTTGGTTACAACAACTCCGCGTTTTCCTAAAGAGGGCGAAACTATACTCGGTAATAATTTTTCCACAAGCAATGGAGGCAAAGGTGCTAATCAGGCATGTGCGATAGGTAAATTAGGCGGAAATGTAGCTATGCTCGGTGCCATAGGCGATGACAATTTTGGCAAAGACTTATCAAATGCTTTATATTCCAACAATGTTAATATAGATAATTTATTAGTAAAAAATAATATTTCTACAGGCATAGCAGTAATTACTGTTACTAATGATGGAGCTAATCATATTATCGTAGCACAGGGAGCTAATGCTTTAATTACAAAAGATGATATCAAAGAAAAATTGATTTCATCATTTGATATAATAGTTATGCAATTGGAGATACCATTAGAAATAGCAAAATATGCTGCATCTGTTGCAAAAAAACTTGGAAAAACTGTAGTATTAAATCCTTCTCCTGCTGTAAAACTCGATAAAGAATTTTTAAGCTGCGTAGATATATTAATTCCAAATGAAACAGAAATTGATATTATAGGCGGTATAGATTATGTGCTTGAATGCGGTGTAAAAAACATAATACTTACTTTAGGTGCTGATGGGTGCGATTTGATAACAAAAGAAAAGAGGAAGCATTTTGATGCATATAAAGTTGATGTTGTTGATACTACTGCTGCGGGAGATAGTTTTTTAGGCGGCGTTGTCAGAACAATTGCTGATGGTAAAAATATAGAAGAGGCTATTGAATTTGCAACTAAAGTTTCTAATATAACAGTTACAAGAAAAGGAGCTATAGATTCTATACCTACATACAATGAAGTTATTGAAATCTATTAATATTTTCAATAAATAATTAATATTCTATTTTAAGAGTGTCTTTTATAAAAAAGCACTCTTTTTTATATACCATGATATAGTATTTAAAAAAAATAAGTTTTTTTATTTTTTCGGGAACTTTTATTTTTTTTGTACGTCTAATAAAGCATAAGAAAACAAAAAATAATAAAATAAATATAAAAGTAAAGGGAGATTAAAAATGAAAAAAGCATTTATAATTTTGGTTTCTATAGCAATTATGGTATTTGGTTCTGTATCTTTATTTGGATATGGAAGAGGCTATGGAATGGGTTATGGAAGAGGATACGGAAGAGGTTATGGCATGGGCTGCAATTACGGCGTAGGTTATGGCAGATACAATGACGGTTATAAATATAACAGATATAATGGCTACAATGGATGCTATTATTACAATAATTCATATGTAAAATAATTAAAAAATAAAATAAATAAAAACACACAACTAAAGGAGAATTAAAAATGAAAAAAGCATTTATAATTTTGGTTTCTATAGCAATTATGGTATTTGGATCAGTATCTTTGTTTGGACAATATGGCAGAGGTTATGGAATGGGTTATGGCAGAGGTTACGGAAGAGGTTATGGCATGGGCTGCGGCAGAGGCTATGGAAGAGGATACGGTATGGGATGCAACTATGGATATGGCAGAGGTTATGGTTATTACAACCTTACTCAAGACCAAATTAACCAAATACAAACTATAGAAAGTAAATATTTCCCTCAAATAGATGATTTGAGAAGAGAAGTATACAACAAAAACCAAGCTATAAATTTAGAAATGAGCAAACAAAACCCTAACCAAAATGCTATAAATAAAGCTATAGATGATAGAGCTAAAACTTTATCTGATTTAGACAAATTAAGAACAGAGTTTTTCTTAGAAATGGATAAAGTGCTTCAAGTAAAATAATAAAATATTTATAATTAAATAAAAATACCTGCATAATATTGCGGGTATTTTTTATTTTAAAATAAACATATACTAATTTCTTATAAACTAACAATTTTTTAACTTCAATTAACATAACAATAGATATTTATAGATAATAGAGCCGATAATAGATTATAGAGGTTTTAAACAATGAAAAGATTTTTATTTATTATTTTATCGGTAGTATTTTTTACTACTTTAGAAAATTTATATGGTCAATATACAGAAATAACCCAAGATGATATTATTATAGAAAAATTAGTAACAGGATACCAAATAAATATAAGAAAAAAAAATAATATAGACAGTATAAGACTATTATTTAAATTGCAAAATAATAAATATTCATACCTTTATCTAAATCAATCATCAGATGCTAATTCATTAATAAATATTAACAAAGTATCAATACACAGTAAATTGGGAACAGCTTTGCAGGCATCTATAGGAGAATCTGTATATTTAGATACTAATAATGGAAATGCAAGAATTTCTTTAGCTGATAATACAGAGCTTATATTAGAAGCATTAGATAATAACGGCAATATTGTAACAGATTCAAAATTTTTATTTAAAGTTGACAATAATAGAAGAACTAACCCAATAATAACATTAAGAAATGTAGAAAAAGAAGGTGATTTATACGCATTTTATCTTTACTATTCCGGCGGAGAAAATGGAAAGTATGCTTTTTATGTGAGAGAAGGTTTAACTAATACTACATATAAATTAATTAAAACTTCATTTAATTATGCTGTACAAGCAGATAATAATGGAATAATATTAGAAGATACATATAACAGTAAAATAGGTAAGCAACTTTATATAAAGGCTTATTTTAGAAAATTACCAGAAGATAGATATTTGTCTTTTAATGTATTTAACACAAAAGGAGAAACTTTTACTTATCCTATAGATTATATAATAGAAAACAAAATAACAAATAATGCAGCAAACACTATTACACCTACAGAAGAAAAAATTAATGTTGTGCCTATTATAGAGCCTCCTAATCAAGAAATTATAGAATTAAACACAAATGAAATGATAGTAAGTAAAAAGAAAATAAATAATAACATAGAAAAAAATTTTTTTGACGGAGAAGCAATAGATTCATTAAATAATGCCAGCAAATTTGAAAATCATTATGCTAATGATGAAAAAGATTTAACAAATCAATTATATAAAATATTAAATAAATATCCCAATTCCGCTGATTTAGTTCTTGTGTTAGATACAACAGAAAGTATGCATCCCTATTTAACTTCAATAAAAGAGGAAATTAAATCCATAAGTAAAAAAATATTTAAAAATGATAATAATTCAAGAATTGGTTTTTTGCTTTACAGAGATGTAAATGATACATATTTAACTAAAAAAATAGATTTTGATAATAATATAAATAAAATATACAGAGATGTTAATTATTTTTATGCAAGCGGCGGCGGAGACAAAGCAGAACCTATGTATGAAGCAATACAGGAAGCTTTAGAAACTTTTGATTATAGAAATGAAAATAAAGTAGTGATAGTAATTACAGATGCTCCTGCCAAAGTAATAGGTAAAGCTAATTCTAATACAAACCAAAAAACAGCAAAAGAAAAAAATATAAAAATAGAATATATGCTCGTAAAAGAAATAAAAAGAAATTCGGAAGATATAGAAAAGCCAATATTTTAATTAATTTTAATAGTAAAATATTATTATACGCCAACACTTTAGTTTGTTATTTGATTTAGATTTTTATTCTTAATATAATTTTTCATTATATATTTAGTAGTTTTGGAACGCTTTCTTCTATTTTCTTATAATATTTTTAATATAATATGTATTAATTAAATATTCAAAAAATCTTCTCTTTTAGGTGTAAATGTGTCTAAAAGCTTGCCTTTCTTAATACATTTACATCCATGAAAAATATTCTTAGCAAAATACATACTATCTCCAGACTTACATAAATGTTTTTCTCCGTTAATTGTAAACTCAAACTCACCATCTATAATATAAGTAATTTGTTCATGTTTATCATGAGAATGAATTTCAGCTATAGAGCCTTCATCAAATTCCATATAAACAGTCATGAGATTATCAGAATAAGCCAATACTTTTCTTTTAAGTCCACTTCCTAAATTTTTTAATTCAATTTTATTAAAATCCTGATACATAAAAACTCCATTGTTATAAGTATAACAAGTTTAGATTAAATGGCAATATTTAAGACACAAAAAAACCAGCCGCGTAGGCTAGTTAATTAACGAGGTATAGGAAATATATAAAAGTTCTTTCAAATATGAATAGCAGTAAGAGTTTAAAAGGACAAACTCCGAATAAAGGAGGTGATCCAGCCACACCTTCCGGTACGGCTGCCTTGTTACGACTTCACCCTCATCATCAGTCCCACCTTCGACGCCGCCCTCCTTACGGTTAGGCTAACGGCTTCAGGTAAAACCAACTCCGATGGCGTGACGGGCGGTGTGTACAATCCCCGGGAACGTATTCACCGTAGCGTTCTGATCTACGATTACTAGTGATTCCAACTTCATGGAGTCGAGTTTCAGACTCCAATCCGAACTGAGGCAACTTTTTTGAGTTTTGCTCCACCTCGCGGTCTTGCTTCTCTTTGTACTTGCCATTGTAGCACGTGTGTAGCCCTGGACATAAGGGCCATGAGGACTTGACATCATCCCCACCTTCCTCCTACTTAAACGTAGGCAGTCCCCTAAGAGTGCCCGACATTACTCGGTAGCAACAAAGGGTAAGGGTTGCGCTCGTTGCGGGACTTAACCCAACATCTCACGACACGAGCTGACGACAGCCATGCAGCACCTATGTTAAATGTCCTTGCGGTCTGACATATCTCTATATCATTCATCTAACAATTCAAACCCAGGTAAGGTTTTTCGCGTATCATCGAATTAAACCACATGCTCCACCACTTGTGCGGGGACCCGTCAATTTCTTTGAGTTTCACCCTTGCGGGCATACTCCTCAGGCGGCACACTTAAGACGTTAGCTACGGCACGCCTATTTTAATAGGAGCACCTAGTGTGCAACGTTTACGGCTGGGACTACCAGGGTATCTAAGCCTGTTTGCTCCCCCAGCTTTCGTGATTCAGCGTCGATAAATGCCCAGATGACTGCCTTCGCTATAGGTGTTCTTCTCGATATCTATACATTCCACCGCTACACCGAGAATTCCATCATCCCCTACAATATCCAAGAACCACAGTATCCGAGGCGTTTCCGAAGTTGAGCTTCGATATTTCACCTTAGACTTATAGTTCCGCCTACTCACCCTTTACGCCCAGTAAATCCGAGCAACGTTTGCCTCCTACGTATTACCGCGGCTGCTGGCACGTAGTTAGCCGAGGCTTACATTATCTACTGTCACTCATTCTTCGATAATTTCCGAGGTTTACAACCCGAAGGCCTTCATCCCTCACGCGATGTCGCTCCATCAGACTTTCGTCCATTGTGGAAGATTCTCAGCTGCTGCCTCCCGTAGGAGTCTGGGCCGTATCTCAGTCCCAATGTGGCCGGTCACCCTCTCAGGTCGGCTACCTATCGTTGCCTTGGTGAGCCTTTACCTCACCAACTAGCTAATAGGCCGCAGGCTCATCGTGAAGCGAAAAAACTTTCCTCTACTCTACTTATGTAGCAAGAGTATATGCGGTATTAGTCCATGTTTCCATGGGTTATCCCCCACTTCACGGCAGATTACCTACGTGTTACTCACCAGTTCGCCGCTAACTTATCCAGTTGCCCAAATAAGCCCGCTCGACTTGCATGCTTAAGACGCATCGCCAACGTTCGCTCTGAGCCAGAATCAAACTCTCCATACTCACTTTTCAGTGAATCGTTTTCGATTCTTTATTTTATCACTTTACTAAGTGATGATTTACTTTTGCAAAGAAATTGTTACTTATTGTAACGCGTTTAGGTCTCTTGAACTTAATTAAAAGTTCATTTACACCAGTTGTGTTTTGTTTTATTAAACTTAGCTTCTGCTATCCATATTTCAAAGAACTTTTTGTTTCAAGCGATTTTTTTTATTTCTCATCGTTTGTTTTATTATTATAGCATGAGTGCGATAAATAGCAATAGGGTAAAAAGCAAATTTATTTATTTTTTTGAGAATTTATTTAGGATTAAACTGTTTATACTACATTTTAAACATATTTTTCAAGACAAATTCATGAAACTCTAAATTTACACATAAAACAACCCATAAATTTCAATATAAACCATGAATTTTTGAGAAATTTTGCTCTTTAACATACTTTTTTAACTAATTTTTTTTATATTTCAAATATTTTTTTATATTTTTTTATTCACATAGATGTTATTTTATTAGATACAATGCAAAACAAATTAGATACAATACAAAATAAAAATAACAACTTTAAAGATTATATAAAAAAATAACTACACTCTAATGTTTTAACAAAACTATTCCGTAATTTACCAAAATCATTATAAAAAAAACTTTAATTATAAAATTCTTTGTTAATCTTGATTTTATCTTGATTTTGATGTATCATTACAATCTATAATAATTGGAGAAGTATTTTGGAAACAATGTTAGATATCATAAATAAGGTACAATTGGAAAGTATCAAAAACCTTGACAATGATACTTTTATATCAATAGCCAATTTATGTTCTTTCATTCCAAAATCTATAACAGAAAACAACAAATGGAAAAAACTCCCTCTTTCAGCCAAAGAAGTATACAGAGTTTTAGTTGCTAATTATGACTACGAAAACGGTATAGCGAAAACTACTCATTCTCAAATGTTAAACGAGGCAGGAATTGGAGGTAATGCTACTATAGTAAAATCTTTAGATACTTTAGAAGAAAATAATTTTATTACAAGAGTTGAATCTAAAGTTAAAAGCCATTACTATCTTATGCCTTATCAAGAAAAGTTTTTTGCTGATATGTGTCATTTTAGCCCAAGGGATTTTTCTGTACTTTACACAATAAACAAAAAAGTAAAAAAAGAACAGCAAGTTAAACAAGCTATAGATAAATTATTCTTCAAAGTTTGTTATAATTTAAGCTGTCTTGGTATTGATAATCCGCAAAAAATAATAGAAAAATACTCTTCCGATGGATATAAATTAAGAATAATACAATTTATGGCTGATTCGGTTTATATAGTTAAAAAGTACAAGCTAAATGATAACGATATAGACCTAAATAAATATCTTATAGATTTATTGAAAAAAGGAAATATCAAAGAAAATATATTTGACAATGATAAAATGAATACTATAAGAAACATAATAATAAAAAATAAACAAAATATTACAGAGTAAAAATATGGCAACAAAAAAAACAACAAATAAAGAAGAAGTAAAAAAAACCACTGCAGCTAAAAAAACTGTTGCAGCAAAAAAAACTGCTAATAAAGAAGTAAAAGACTCGGCAAAAGAAACTGCCGCAGCTAAAAAAACAGCATCAAGTGTTAAAAAAACTGATACTGCTAAAAAGGAAACTCCTAAAAAAGCTACTACAGTTAAAAAGACCGTTACATCTAAAAAAACTGCTAGTAAAGAAACAGCAGCTAAAGATTCTGCAACTACTACAGTTAAAAAAACCACTGCAAGCATTAAAAAAACTGACACTGCTAAAAAAGATACTCCTGTAAAAACTGAAACTGAAGTAAAAAAAACAGTAGCCCCTTTAACTTCTCTAAAAAAAGATAATACTCAAAAAACAATAGATAATATATTTAAAAAAATGGCTTCTAAAGATGAAGGCAGTGAATCAGCTGAAAACAAATCAAAAGAAAGCTCTTTCACCCCTATAAGAACTTCATCTACTATAAGAAAAATAGAGCTAATAAAAACTACAGAAAGAACTAATGAAAGAGAATCAATAACTTTATTAAAAGAAGCTATAAGAGCTAAATCTAAAAATGTTTCAAGACCTATAGTGGCAAAAAAACACTTAGTTGTAGCAGATGATAAAATAGATGAAAAAGAATCAAATACAAATGAATCTAAAAATACTACTGAAAACATTTTTAACAAAACAAGCGATATAGTAAACAATGTACTAAACAAAAAAGAAAATGAAATAGTTCTTAAAGAAAATAATGATAAGCCTCAAACATTAGAAGAAGTTGTTAAAAAATACAATTTTGATTCTTTTGATAAATACAAAGAAGATGAAAACAAAGACAAAGAGCCTGAAGAAATAAAAGAAGAATTAGAAAAAATAAAAAGTGATATAGAAGGAATAGAAACACATACAGAAAATACAGAAGAGACTAAAACTATAGAACAAGCTGAGAAAATTGAAACTGCAGAACAAGTACAAGTAAAAGAAGAAACTAAAGAAGAAGAAAAAGTAACATACACTAAAGGCGATATATTTAAAAATAAAAAAGTTATACTTCCTACAATAATGCAGCAAAACATTAATGAGCAGCAATCAAAGTTTAATCAGGAAGAAATAGATAAAGCAATAGAAAATGCCGCAGAAATAGATGATGATACTCCAGTAGAAGATTATCAAAACTATTCAAATAAAAAATTAAAAGAATTAGAAGAAAAAGACATAAAAATAATAGAAACTGAAGAAGAATTAAAAACTTCTACTGTTATACCTGAAATAGAAAAGAAACCTGTAGAACCATATAAAGTTCCAGAGCATTCAATAGAAAACCAAAAAGAAGAAAATAAACCAAACAAACTTATACCAATTATAGGTATTATAATTATAATATTAGGTTTATCATTCTTAGGATTTCAATTCTTAACTTCTAAAAATGATAATAATGATGATGGTTTCTATAATATAGTTACTAATGAAAATATATTAAGCAATGAAAACATCAATGAAATAACAAACGATTATGATAATTTATCTGATATATCAAATATAAATGCTATAAGCAGCAATAAAAATAATGTTGTAAGTAATCAGCAAAATAACAACACAAATAAAGTTATAACTAATAATAATATTGCAACAAATAACAACATAGCAACCAATAATAATATTGCAACTAATAATGCTGCTAATAATACAGCTACTAATAATCAAATAAATAAAACAACAAACAATAATCAAGTAAATACAAATAACACAACAGCAGTAAAAACAAACACAATTAATACAAATGTTAATCCTCCTAAAGAGCCTCAGCTGCCTAATCCCCCTGTGATACCTGATCCGCCTACTCCTCCTGCAACACAAAATAATAATAATACTCAAAACAATGCTGCTGCATATTTAGATGGTAATTTATATAAAACTCAGTGGACTGATACTTTGACTTCTATTGCCATAAAAGAACTTGGAGATGCAAGAAAATGGCCTATGATATTTGCTGCTAATGATAATATATTTACAGACCCAGATAAGATAGTATTTAATGTAAATATAAAAATACCTGATGACGGCAAAAAAAAAATTGAAGATATGAATCAAGCTGAAAAAAAAAATCTATATGATGCTTATATAAAAGTTGCTGATAGATATATTGAACTTGGCAAAACTAATTTATCTAATATAGTAAGAAATACCGCTAATAACATTATAAAATAATGAAAAAAATCAAAAAGAAAAATGACATATTAGAGTTCTCTTGCATAGGATGCGGGTTATGCTGCAAAGAAAATGGATATGTGTATTTTTCTTTAGAGGATATTAAAAAAGCTTCAGAATATTTAAATATTAATCCTCTTGTCTTTATAAATAAATATTTAAAACATAGCTACTCTCTTGAATATCATATAAAAGTAGATGAAGAAAATAGATGTCCTTTTTTAGATGAAAAAGATAAATGCATTATTCATGATGCCAAGCCCAAACAATGCCGCACTTACCCTTATTGGAATGAATATACAGACAAAAATGGAAATTTAATATCTGGAAAATTTAAAAGACCTTGCCCGGGGGTTAAACCTAAAAGAAAAAACAAAAAATAATATAAAATTTATAAAAAAATAATAGTTTTATTTTTTTATAAAATATTATATACTATTTTTATAAATTTCACATTAAGGAAAATTAATAAATATGTCTGAAGAATTAAATATAGATAAATATCTCGTTCTTACTTTAGATGAAATAAAAGAAATTAAAGATAATTTAATAGCACATAATATTCCATTATTTAGAATGGATAAAGAGAATAATATAATATCTTTTCCTACAGAACAGCTAAGTCTTATAGTAGATAATCCTAAATATTCTAATATAAAATTATATGTTCCTAAAAGTTTTTCTCACTTTATAAATGAGTTTAAATTATTAAACACTAATACCGGAGCAGCATATGTAGAAACAACTAAATATGTATTTCAAACTCCAAAAGAAGCTGCTGAAGAGATGAGTAGGAAAATTTCTGAAATATCTAAAATGAGCTATAATGAGAAAGTAAATATAATTGAAACTTACAATAAAGAACTAAAAGAAATTAAAGTTGATGAGAAACATACAATCAACAGAAATACAGCACAGCAAATAGTAGATGCCGGTAATGATGTAGGACTTATTGCTAAGGTTACTATGTTTGAAAGTATTAAAAAAATTAGAGGAAATGAGATTACACAGGATCAGGCAAAATTAGAAAATCAGGAAATTAATGATACTACTACTTCTTTGGTAAACACTATAGTTAATATGCTTTCAAAGAATTTAGAGACTCAAAAAGTTTTTACAGAATTAAGAAATTTCTCTGACGGCGGCGTAATGGCTCATTCAAACAGAGTTTTTGTTTCTTATGTAAATTTTCTTGCCTTTTATAACAATCTCATAAAAAGAAGAAATTTAATACACAGCATAAGAACAGCTTTCCCTACAGTGTATAAAAAATATTATGAGAATATGACTACTTCCTCAGAAAAATATAGAATATACGAAGACTTTAGAACACTCGAAGACTGTATTGATAATGGTATGCGTTTTGTTGAAGAGAAAGAGATGAACTTATATTCCATTGGTGCTTTGCTTCATGATATAGGAAAAGTGAAGGATTTGGATTATTTTGAAGGCGAATCTGGAAGAGATTATGAGAGAATAAAAAAACATTTATTTAACAGTTACACTCTTGTAAGCCAAACTTCTGAATATTCTCTTGAGGTTATTTTAACTGTTGCTTTGCATCATGAATATTATGGACTTGGTTATGGACCTTATGAACGTTTATACAAATTAAAATTAGAAAAAGTTCCTAGCTTTCAAATACCGAGGATTATGTCTTATGAGGCTAAGGTAATAGATGACTGCGATGCTTTTGCTTATTTCCCTGCTAAGATGCTTGAGATAATAGATGTATATGATGCTTTAATTGACCCTGCAAGAAAATATAGGGGTGGAAAAACTTTTACTCCTGAAGAAGCTCTAAACATCATGAAAGAAGATTTTATAGAAAAGCATGTGAAGTTAGACCCTATACTTTATGATGTATTTGTTGAGTTTTTAAGCAACTCTATAGAAAAAGATTTACTTTCTTCTAAGTTGGAATAGATTTATTAGTTACAATAAACTAAATTAAAAATATTTACAGCGATTTAATTTTTATTTATATAATTTTTTTATTTTATTCAACTTTTTCCCGCCTTCGCGGTGCGGACTTCGTCAAAGTTGCAAAAAATGCAAAATATTTTAGTTTTATATCTAAGAAATATATAAATAATATATTGTATTTTTAACTATATCTAAATTGTACTTCATAAAAATGCAGTCCTTTTGCTTCTTTGGGCCACGTCTCCGACACTCCCTTCGGTCGCAAAAGAAGTGGGGTGCGGTGCAAAGCCCTGCAAATATTTTTATTTAAAAAATATTCTTTTGATATTAATTTATATTTTTGTTTTATTCAAGTTATTTAGATATACTTTGCGAAAGTGAAAATAAAAATTATATTAAATTATATTAATTTTTATTTTATATACAGTATAATTCATTAAAAATATTTTTTATAAATTTGAAAATTTTTAGTATATAGATAAGATGACTATATTAAAATCTCAATTTCTTTTTCTTTAAAAGAAGCCCTACTAAATATTTAAGCTCATACCTTGAATAATAATCTTTTACCATAGTAACGCCTCTCTTATTAAAAAAATTAAAATATTGATGCGTTTCTAATATGCCTATAAGTGATTTAAAATGTTCTTTATCCAATTTAAAACTATTTGAAACTTCTTCTATTGTATATAATTTATCTTCATCTGGAAAATATTTATTTAAAAAAATATTGGCTTTCTTTATTATTATTATTTTAGAGACTATATATTTTATAAGAAGAGTAAAAGCAAATAATATTAATAAATATTGAATCATGATGGAGTTTGATTAAATATTATTAAATTCATAAATATTTCGCCAAGCTCTGTTTTATAACATATAGAAAGTATCTTATCATTTTCTTTTTCAAGCATAGATAATTGGTCGCTCATAAGTATAGCAGGAGGAGTCATATCCAAATCTATATGTTTAGTAGAAAGCTCATTGATAGCAGACCCAGCAACCATATTAACAAATTCTTTTATAGTAGAAATAAATATATCATCTATAACAGTAATAGATTCCATATTAAGAGCCGAAGCCAATTTAAAAGCAGTAGCCTTACTCATATTAAACATAAGCCTTCCGCTCAAATCACCATTAATACCAATAAAAACTATAACTCCGCCGACATGGTTAGCATTTCTATGTATTTTTATGCTTCCCTTACCAACATTAGAATTAAAATAACTCTTTAATATAACAACTGTACCTTTACTAAAAGCGTTTACAACGTCTAAATCAAACATATTTTATTTACCTACTATAATATTTATATATAATAATATCGGAAATTAATTAATATTTTTTTATACAAATAAACTCATATATAAATAATAGTATATTAATAATATTTAATTTATCAAGTATAGTAATATTTTTTAAATCCTTGACATTATATAAAAATTGTAATATTATATTTTTATACCAAAATAGGTATATAAAATAAAAATAATATGTTTTTATTTTATACAGGGAGCAACAATATGAGAGTTTATGATTTAAGAACAGACACTATAACAAAACCAAGCGATGAAATGCGTAAAGCGATATATAATGCAGAATGCGGTGATGATGTTTATATGGAAGACCCTACTGTAAATAAACTTCAGGATATGGCAGCAGAAATCACAGGAAAAGAAAAAGCAATATTTCTTTCAAGCGGTACTATGGGTAATTTAATACCTTTATTAATATTATCTTCAAAAACAAGACAAATACTCTTGGAAGAAGAATCACATATTATACATTATGAGCTTGGAGGAGTAGCTGCATTAGCAGGTGTTTTGCCTTTACCAGTAAAAGCTAAAAGAGGAATATTGACAAAATCTATAATAGAAGATTATTTTTCTCCTCAGCCTTATTATATGTCTAATGTAAATATAGTAGAAGTTGAAAATAGCCATAATAGGCATGGCGGAAGCGTATACCCAATAGAAGTTTTAAAAGAATTATATAGTTTTACAAAATCAAAGAATGTGCATATGCATATGGACGGAGCGAGAGTATTTAATGCTTCAATTGCATCAAAAGCCTCTGTAAAAGAAATAGCCTCTAATACAGACTCTATTACATTTTGTTTATCAAAAGGCTTAGGAGCCCCTATGGGAGCTATGTTATGCGGAAAAAAAGAGTTTATAGACGAAGCTTTTAAAATTAGAAAGTTAATAGGAGGCGGATTAAGACAGATTGGTTTGATGGCTGCTGCTGGAATATATGCTTTAGAAAATAATATTGATTCATTAGAAGAAGACCATATAAAAGCAAAAAAAATAGCCGCTGCTGTAATTGAATCAAAATTGGGAGAGTTGAGTTTAGATGAAGTTGAAACTAATATTGTAATAGCAAAAACACAAAAGAAATCAATAGAATTAGTAAATAAACTTTTAGAAAAGGGAGTAAAAGCAAGTTCTTTTGGCGATTATAAATTAAGATTTGTAACTCATAGAGATATTAGCATGAAAGAAGTTGAAGAAGCTTGTGATATAATAAAAAGTTTTAAAAATAATATTTAAAAACAATATAATCACAAAAACTTAAAAAAAATATTACCAAAACTATTAAAAATAATTATAAATCTATTGACTTTTTAATTATTTTGAATATAATATATTACTATGAAAGGTAATATTATTTCAAATACAAACAATTTTTTAGCTTATTACTTTAAGTCTTTTTATTATTTTGGCGTTTAAAACGCCAGAGTATCTTTTTTAAAACAACCACACATATATACATTTTAATTTAATCAAACAATAAAAGCATTATTATAAAACAACGCAATGCTTAATTATTATAAAAAATAAATATATTTTTTAAGGAGAAAACAATCATGATTATAGTAATGAAGGCAAATGCCAAAGAAGAACAAGTTAATAATATAACAGATAGATTAACTAATTTAGGACTCGGTACAAACAAAATCGTAGGTGTAGACTGTACAGTTATAGGTATTGTAGGAGATACTTCAAAAGTAGATAAAGAATTAATAGCAACATTACCGGGCGTAGATAAGGTATTAAAAGTACAAGAACCATTCAAAAGAGCAAATAGAGCATTCAAAAAAGAAGATACTATAGTAGATGTAAGCGGGGTAAAAATAGGCGGAGAAAAGCCTGTAATTATAGCAGGACCTTGTTCTGTTGAAAGCGAAGAGCAGGTAATAAATATAGCAAAAAGCGTAAAAGCTTCAGGGGCTTCAATACTTAGAGGAGGAGCTTTCAAGCCAAGAACTTCACCTTATGCTTTTCAGGGTTTAGCACTTGACGGACTTAAAATATTAAAATTAGCAAAAGAAGAGGTTGGTATACCTATAGTAAGTGAAATTGTATCTATAAGACATTTAGAAGATTTTGAAAACACTGTTGATATGATTCAAATTGGTGCGAGAAACATGCAGAACTTTGAGCTTTTAAAAGAAGTAGGTAAATTAAAAAAGCCAATACTTTTAAAAAGAGGTTTAGCTAACACTATGGAAGAGTGGCTTATGAGTGCTGAATATATATTAGATAAAGGCAATCCTAATGTAGTGTTGTGTGAGAGAGGCATAAGAACATTTGAAACATACACAAGAAACACTTTCGATGTATCAGCTATACCGGTAATAAAAAGAATGAGTCACTTACCGGTTATAGGAGACCCTTCACATGCAAGCGGAAAAGCTTGGATGGCATTACCTCTTACTTTAGCAGCAATTTCTGCAGGTGCTGACGGCATGATTATAGAAGTACATAATGACCCAGAACATGCTTTATGCGATGGAGCTCAATCTATAAGACCAGAAACATTTGCTGATGTGATGGAATCTGTTAATATGATTAGCGAAACAGTATCCAAAATAAAATCAAAACACAACGGAAGAGTTTATACAAAGTAAAATATTTTGATTTATAATAGGAAAAAACTGCACAAATATTTAAAACTAAAAAATACAAATTGAGAATAAAATTATAACCTTACATTATAATTTTTATATATTAATTATACTGTAAGGTTTTTATTATTTTATTGTAAATAATATTCAAAAATTTCTAAAGGTATAAATCCAATTAATTCAGTATCTTTATATTTATTTACATTATTTTCCATATCTTCTTTATTGTAGAAATTTTTTAAATATATATATGTTTTAGTAGATTTGGATTTGCTCATAACGCTTTTTAAATAATCATTAGTTACTGTATTATAATCTTTTTTTATTATTTGTTTGGATTTTAAATCAAGATAATTTGTTATTTTATACTCATCTTCATTTAAATAATAAGTGTCCGTATTAGTATACCAGCCTTTTGGTACTAATAAATTAAGAAATGAATCTTTGCTGTCTATATACTGAGCTATAGTGCTAGTATAATAAAATTGAGGATTATATATTAATTGAATATTACCATCATTATTGTAATTTTTTAATTTTTTTTCATCTACATTTACATCATTTATATCATAATAATATTCATTTTGAAAACATAATATACTAGTTATTTTTTTATACACATCATTATTATTTTCTGTATATTTTAATAAGTATATTCCTGCAGAATTTTTATTAATTATTTCATCTTGTGTTAAACTATACTTATACGCCTTATTTATATAATTTGTATTATAAGTATCGCTTCTATAGAAATATATTTTTTGTTTTAAACTATCCATAATACTAAAATCATCTTCATAGTAATTTCCATCTTCATATATTATTCTATCATATAAACTTTCACCAAATCTATTTTTTGTAACTTTATACATTGAATTTTCTGACATATTTTTATCTGTAAAATTTTCATACATATTATTATTAAAATCATAGTAATAATACTTATATTCATCATTGATATATTTATAAAATAATTTCTTTTCTTTTTTCTTAAAATCATATATATATTTGTAAGTATTATTATTTGAATATTCATTTATAAATATGCAGTCTTTAGGTATTATTTCTGTTTTTAGTGTGCTATGATATAATTTATTAGTATAATAGAAATAATAAAGTTCTATTATATTTTCAGCAAAAATGTTTGAAGATATTATGAACATAAAAAAAATTATTAGTTTCTTCATAAAAATTATTCCTTAATAATTTAATATTTTTTGAATTAGAGCCGTATAAAAATATACAGCCCTAATTTAATATAATTAATCCTAATTCCAATGCAAACTTCCCCCGCATCTGTCGCATTTAGATGAATGAGTTCTTGGATAAATACTTCCGCATTTTGAACATACTAATTTTTTATCTTCAGTCAGAAGTCCATATCTTCTATATGCTTCTGTAAATATGCTCATTATATATCTAGTAATTCTGCTTGATTTGTAGAGCATAGCAAATAATTTACTATCCTCAGATGATGTAATGGATAATATTGATATTATTATAAATAAAACAGCTATTATAATAATAATTGGTATTGATACTGCATCTTTATTTATTTTCCCCATAATTATTGTAGAGCCTATACAGAATATTATAAATAATACTATATACATACTCCAAAATATTTTAATTCTCTCTATAAATTTTTTCATTTGTTTCTCCTTTTTTATTAAGCATTTAAGATGGAATAATTATTCATTTTTTCTATTTTATTGTTATGATATTATTTTTCTTCCCTGATAGTCTTTAAAATTTTTGCTTAAAATCATAATAATATCTATTATCCACCATATTAAAAATCCGCCTGCAGTTAATATAAATAGTATTGCTGTTATTGGTTTTCCTGCATAAAATCTATGTGCTGCAAATTCAGGTAAAAATATACATAAAAGTAAAAGTGTACTCCATTTTTTAGCAGGGTATATCATTTGTCTTGCTCCACAATGAGAACATATTTCATCATCTTTATTAATGATTTTACCGCAAAAACTGCAGAATTTTTCATCTGCATTTCTAGATATAATTGTTTGATTTTGTTGATTATTATTTTCTTCTAACATTTTAGACTCCTTAAATTTGTTTGATTTATATAAAATAAATTTATATACATAATTAATAAATTGAATATGTTATAAGATTTTATATGTTTAGGAGTAAACATAATATTTTTTAAAAATAAAATTTCAGCTATTTTATATACAATATTTTTTATCTTGTTGAATATGATATGAAATAAATTTTTAGATAAATATGATATTAGTGCGGTGCGGTGCGGTGCGGTGCGGTTATTTTTATAATTATTTGAATTGATTTACACATACCATTTATTATATGAAAATAATTTAATAAGTCAAGTTTTATTTATAGAGTTGTTTCAAAAGTTTTTTAAATATTTAATATAATTCTATATTTGCACTTTTTGGTTCCTTAGATTTACATGCTCATAATAATATAAAATGTAAGATAACGCGTATATTTTGAATAAAAATGCAGTTGTTTTGCTTCTTTTATACCAATAAAAGAAGTGGGGGTGTGGGGCAAAGCCACCACAAATAAAAAAACTTTAAATTTTTTTGACAAAATATAGTTATTTAAATATATACTAAAATAATTGTATCTTAATCAAATTTTTTTATTGTTCTTTTTCCCGCCGCAAAAAGAACCAAAAAGTGCAAATGTTATAACTTTTATAAATATAAAATAATATAGCCATATTTTAACAAAACTAATTTAATTTTTTACAATAAAAAAAGCGATAATACAATTCGTACTATCGCTTATTATATCATCAATTTTGCTTTACAATCAAACTGTAATTTGCATTACATCTTCTTCTTTAGCTGAAGAATCTATATCATTATCATTACTCATATCGCCGCTTTCTTTGTTGTAAACATGTAATTTATTATAAAGTTTAACACCAGTACCAGCAGGTATAAGATGTCCGATAATAACGTTTTCTTTTAATCCAAGCAGCTTATCAACCTTACCTTTAATAGCAGCATTAGTCAATACTTTAGTAGTCTCTTGGAATGAAGCAGAAGATATAAAGCTTTCAGTATTAAGAGCAGCTTTAGTTAAGCCAAGAAGTACAGGCTTACCGCTTGCAGGAGAACCGCCAGCCTCTTCGTAGCGTCTATTCTCTTCTTCAAACTCATACTTATCAACATACTGACCAACAATATATTTAGTATCGCCAGGATCAATAATCTCAAGTCTTCTAAGCATCTGTCTAATAATTAAAGCGAAGTGCTTGTCGTTAATACCTACACCCTGCTTATTATAAACGCTCTGTATCTCTTCAAGCAAATAAGTTTGTAAAGCCAAATCACCCTGAGTTTCCAATATATCATGAGGGTTAATCTTACCATCACATAATTGAGTACCAGTTTTTACATGGTCTCCATTTCTTACCAGCAATTTTTTACCATGAGGAACTAAATGTTTAGTTTCATCAAACTCGTTTCTAATCTTAACAACTTTTTTACCCTTATGAGAACCGCCGATTTCAACTTCACCGTCAATACCAGCAATAATAGCAGTATCTTTAGGTTTTTGAGCTTCAAGCAACTCTTGTACACGAGGCAAACCGCCTGTAATGTCATTACTTTTTTGCTGTATACGAGTAGTTTTAGCTATAACCTCACCAACTTCAACTTTTTGGTTATTTTCAACCATAAGCTGAGCACCATTAGGTATATCAGTTTCAAAAATATCATCACCGTCTACAATGAGTATCTTAGGCTGCATGCTTGCATCTTTAAACTCTTGAATAATCTTAGTAACGTTACCAGTCTGCTCGTCTATAGCCTCAACCATAGTTCTTCCAGTAATGATATCCTGATACCTTACAATACCAGCTTTTTCAGATATTATAGGCTCATTATAACCATCAAAGCTCGCAATTACTGTATTAGCATCAATAAATACATTCTCATTAACTCTATATTCACTACCCACTTTAATAGGTATATTATGCTTAGCACCTGTAATCATTAAATATTTATTATCGCTAGTAATTTTCAAAGTACCATTATGTGTAGCCTTAATATCCTCACCATCTTTTGTATTAGCAATAATATCTCCAATAAGCACTTTTGCATTGTTTTCTTTTAATATATCTTTTATAGAGCTCTTTTCCCATTTATTAAGTACACGTCTTATTAAAAGCTCCCCGTTTCTTGCTGTAATTTTTACGCCATTAGGCTGTACAACATAGTTAGAGAACTGCTCAATATATATAGGATAATTAAGCTTAACTTCATTTTCTTCAACAGACTGAGTAGCAACACCTCCGATGTGGAAAGTTCTCATTGTAAGCTGAGTACCCGGCTGACCAATACTTTGAGCTGCCACTACACCTACAGCCTCACCAATAGAAGCAAGAGTGTTAGTAGATAAACTTCTACCGTAACATTTTTGACAAACACCCATTCTGCTTTCACAAGTAAGCGGATGTCTTATTCTAATTTTTTCTATACCAGCCTGCTCTATTCTATCAGCAATCTCTTCTGTAATCTCAGTATTAGCCTCACATATAAGCTCTTTAGTTTGAGGATGATAAATATGTTCATTACTGAAGAAACCAACAACTCTCTCTTTTAATGATTTTTTAATCTCATCATATTCTTTAATAGGCTCAATCTCAATACCTTTAACAGTACCGCAGTCATGCTCTGAAACAACAACCCCAATAGCAACATCAACCAATTTTCTTGTAAGATAACCAGCACTAGAAGTTTTTAATGCAGTATCTGCAAGACCTTTTCTTGCACCGTGAGTAGAGATAAAGTATTCTTGTACAGTAAGACCCTCTTTAAAGTTTGAAATAATAGGAAGCTCTATAATATCACCATTAGGCTTAGCCATTAGTCCTCTCATACTTGCAAGCTGTCTTATCTGCTGTTTAGAACCTCTTGCTCCGGAATCTGCCATTATATATATAGGGTTAAATCCGTCTTGGTCTTGTCTTAAATTATCCATCATCGCATCAGTAATTCTACCCTCTACAGCAGTCCATAAGTCTTTTACCTTCTGGCTCCTCTCATCATCAGTAATAATACCGTTCATATACTGGTCTCTAAGCTGTTCTACCTGTTTAGTAGCCTCTTCAATTTCATGCTTCTTCATTGGAGGTATAAGTATATCAGATACAGATATAGTAGAGCCAAATACAGTAGCACTTTTGTATCCAAGTTCTTTAATATCATCAAGCATATTAACAGTTGTAGCAGTACCGTGTTTTAAATATACTTCATGAATAAATTTAGCTAAATCTTTACTTCCGAAATCTCTGTTTTGGAATCTAAAGTCCTCAGGTATCACCTGATTAAACATAATTCTTCCAACAGAAGTTTCAACAAATTTCTCTTCTCCGTCTTTATCTTTCATAAGCACTTTAATTCTTGCCTCAAGCTCAACTAAATTGCTGTCATAAGCAAGCAAAGCATCTTCAGGAGAAGCAAATACTTTATTTTCGCCTTTCATGCCAGTTCTTAATTTAGTTAAATAACTAATACCAAGAACTATATCCTGAGTAGGGTTAACAATAGGCTCACCATTAGCAGGGTTTAATATGTTATGCGGAGCAAGCATTAAAGTCCAAGCTTCAATTTGTGATTCTGCAGAAAGCGGAGTGTGAACTGCCATCTGGTCGCCGTCAAAGTCAGCGTTATAAGCGTGACAAACAAGCGGGTGAAGCTGAATTGCCTTTCCTTCAACAAGTACAGGTTCAAAAGCCTGTATACCAAGTCTGTGAAGTGTCGGAGCACGGTTTAAAAGTACTGGGTGCTCTTTAGCAATCTCTTCTAATACTCCCCAAACTTCTTCTCTGCCCTCTTCTACAAATCTTTTTGCAGATTTTATATTATGAGCTGAATTATTCTCAACTAATTTTTTCATAATAAATGGCTTAAATAATTCAACAGCCATTTTTTTAGGAAGACCGCATTGATGCATTTTAAGCCTAGGACCAGCAACAATAACTGAACGTCCTGAATAGTCAACACGTTTACCCAAAAGGTTTTGACGGAAACGTCCTTGCTTACCCTTTAACATATCTGAAAGTGATTTTAAAGCTCTGTTTCCGGGACCTTTTACAACCTTTTTTCTCTTGCTGTTATCAAATAAAGCATCAACTGCCTCTTGAAGCATTCTCTTTTCGTTTCTTATAATGATATCAGGAGCTCTTAAAACTAATAATCTCCTTAAACGAATGTTTCTGTTTATAACTCTTCTATAAAGGTCATTCAAATCTGAAGTAGCGAAACGTCCGCCGTCAAGCTGAACCATAGGTCTTAATTCAGGCGGAATAACAGGTACTACATCAAGTATCATCCAAGTAGGGTCATTGCCTGATGATTTGAAATCTTCAAAAATTTCAAGACGTTTTCTAAGTCTTCTGTCAGATTTCTCACCCTTTTTAATCATTTCTTCTCTAAGTTTTCTGATTTCTTCGTCCATGTCAAGGTCTTTAAGCATATCGCGTATGCCTTCAGCACCTATACCAATACGAATATTATCACCATATCTATCTAAAGCTTCATTATATTCATCTTCAGTAAGCAAATCACCCTTAGAATAATCACTTTCCCCCGCATCAATAACAACATATCTCTCAAAATAAAGTACGCTTCTTAAATGAGAAATATTCATGTTTAGAAGAAGTCCAATTCTTGAAGGAGTGTTTCTATAATACCAAATATGAGCAACAGGAGCAGCTAACTCTATATGACCCATTCTCTCACGTCTTACTTTGAAATGTGTAACTTCAACTCCGCATTTATCACAAACAACACCCTTATAACGCTTGCTTTTAAACTTACCGCAATAACACTCATATTCTTTAGTAGTTCCAAATATCTTCTCACAAAAAAGCCCATCTCTCTCAGGTCTTAAAGTTCTATAGTTGATAGTTTCTGGTTTTTTAACTTCGCCATAACTCCACTCTCTCATAACCTGAGGACTTGCTATACCTATTTTTATTTGGTCAAAGTTTGTAAATTGCATTAAACTTCTCCTAATTATTTAAAAATCTTAGTTTGTTTTTTGGTTTTTTTCTTTAATTCTTTTTCAGTAGAAGGAAGCTGATTGCCCTCTTCATCATGAATAGTGATATTAAGACCCAAACCTCTAAGCTCTTGAACCAATACGTTAAAGCTTTCAGGTATACCCGGAGAAGATATAACATCACCTTTAACAATAGATTCATATATTCTTGCACGACCTGTCATATCATCAGATTTAACAGTTAAGAACTCTTGAAGCATATTAGCAGCTCCATAAGCCTCTAATGCCCAAACTTCCATCTCTCCTAAACGCTGACCACCAAATTGTGATTTACCGCCCAAAGGCTGCTGAGTAACAAGTGAGTAAGGACCTGTACTTCTTGCGTGAACCTTATCTTCAACCAAGTGATTAAGCTTAAGCATATACATGTACCCTACTGCTACATCATTTTTGAAAGGCTCACCTGTTCTTCCGTCAAAGAGTTTTACTTTACCAGTAGGATTAAGTCCAGCTGCTATCATAGCCTCTTTTAACTCATCTTCCTTAGGACCTTCAAATACAGGACAAGCATATTTTAATCCCATCTTATGACCAGTCCAACCGAGCAACATCTCAATTACCTGACCAATATTCATACGAGAAGGTACACCAAGAGGGTTAAGACATATATCTACAGGAGTACCGTCCTCTAAATAAGGCATATCCTCTATAGGCATAATTCTCGCAACAACCCCTTTGTTACCGTGACGTCCTGCCATTTTGTCGCCTTCTTGTATTATACGCTTCTTAGCTAAGAATACTTTTACTACTTCCTCAACACCCGGCTTTAATTCATCGCCGTTCTCTCTGCTGTAAACTCTTACATCTATAACTGTACCGTCTTTACCATGAGGAACTCTTAAAGAAGTATCTTTTACATCTCTTGACTTCTCACCAAATATTGAATGAAGAAGTCTGTATTCTGGAGTAACCTCTGTTTCGCCTTTAGGAGTTACCTTACCAACTAATATATCTCCAGCTTTTACCTTAGCACCTATTCTTACAATACCTCTCTCATCAAGATTTTTAAACGCAGAATCTGGTACATTTGGTATATCTCTTGTAATATTTTCTTTATCTAATTTTGTCTCACGAGCTTCAACAGAAAACTCTTCTATGTGAATTGAAGTAAATACATCTTCCTGTACTAATCTTTTACTTAAAAGAATAGCGTCCTCGAAGTTGTATCCTTCAAAAATCATGAATGCTGCCAAAACATTTCTTCCAAGTGCCAATTCACCATGGTCTGTAGCAGGGCCGTCAGCTAAAAGCCCGCCAGCTTTAACAGTATCCCCAACATTAACTACAGGTCTTTGATGATAATTAGTATCTTGGTTAGTTCTTTGATATTTTATAAGTTCATAAACATCATAATCATCATCGCTATTTTGTTTTGTAGGTTTAATAACTATTTCATCATGAACTACTTTTATAACCTTACCAGCTCTTTTTGCATGAACAGCAATACCAGTGCCGGGCTGACAGATTTTTGCTTCTACTCCAGTACCAACTATAGGTGATTCTGGGAATAAAAGAGGTACACTTTGACGCTGCATGTTTGAACCCATCAAAGCTCTGTTAGCGTCGTCATGCTCTAAGAATGGAATTAGTGAGCTTGAAAGTGAAACTATCTGCTGAGGTGAAACGTCCATATACTGTACTTGATCTGGTGTAGAATATGGGAATTCACTTCTATATCTTGTAGGAATAAGATTTTCTTTGAATGTTCCATCTTCATTTAAAGGAGCATTAGCATCAGCAATATGATAACGCTCTTCATCATGAGCTGTTAAGTATTCTATCTCATCAGTTACTTTACCATTAACAACTTTTCTATATGGAGTCTCTAAGAATCCATGTTTATTTATTTTAGCGTATGTAGCAAGCGAAACTATAAGACCGATGTTTGGACCTTCAGGAGTTTCAATAGGACATATTTTACCGTAGTGAGTATGGTGTACGTCACGAACCTCAAAACCAGCCCTATCTCTTGTAAGACCTCCAGGACCTAAAGCATTAAGTCTCCTTTTGTGCGTAATCTCTGATAATGGATTGTTTTGGTCCATGAACTGAGATAATTGGCTTGTACCATAAAACTCTTTAATTACCGCTTGTATTACTTTTATGCTTACAAGTGATTGAGGAGTTACAGCTTCCATGTCTTGCATTTGCATTCTCTCTTTCGCTGCTCTCTCCATTCTTGTAAAGCCTGTTTTTATCTGTATAGCCAATAATTCACCAACGCTTCTTATACGTCTGTTGCCTAAATGGTCTATATCATCTAATTGCTCTTCATTTATGAAAACTTTAATTAAAAAGCGGATTGTCTCTATTATGTCTTTATGTCTTAAAACCTTATCCTGCTCGCTTTCTGGGAAGTTTAATCTCTTGTTTATTTTATAACGTCCCACATCACCTAAAGCATAAAGTTTAGGGTCAAATACTAAATCATTACAAGTTTTTACAACGTTCTCTATTAAAGCAGGCTCGCCCGGTCTTATTACATTATAAATCTTTGTGCAAGCTTCTTTCTGATTTTTTGTAGTGTCTTTATCTAAAGTATTAATTATAGTAACATTGTCTTTTATAGCTTCCATATTTAATACTTCAATTTCATCTATACCGCTCATTAAAAGTCTTTCAGCAAGGTTTTGGTTAATAAGCTCGCCTGGGTTTAATATGATTTCTTCTGGGTTTTCTTTATCAAACACTGTTGAATATGAGCGTCTTCCTATAAGTGCTGCTTTTTTCTCTTCATCAGAAAGTTTAGCTAAAGATATTTTATCAATTTCATAGAATAATTTTAAAATTTCTTCATTAGTTGTGATACCAATAGCTCTTAAAAATACTGTAACAGGAAGTTTTTTCTTTCTGTCAATTCTTACATACATTATATCTTTTTTGGTATCAAGTTCAAATTCAAGCCAAGTACCCCTATCTGGAATAATCTTAGCTACAAACATAGCATCTCTATCACTGCGGTTAAATACAACACCCGGAGACCTATGAATCTGAGAAACAACAACCCTCTCAGCACCGTTAATAATGAATGTACCTCTATCTGTCATAGCAGGTATTTCACCAACAAATATTTCTTGTTCTATTATTCTTTCTGGGTCTCTTACAGTTAATTGTACTTTTATTTTAAATTGATAAGCATAAGTTTTATCTCTTCTTCTAGCTTCTTTTTCAGATATTTTAGGCTCACCTATAGAATAAGAGATAAACTCTATTTGCATTTTCTCATTAGTTGCCACTATAGGAAATATAGAAGTTAAAACCTCTTGCAAGCCTTCATTTTTTCTTTTATTTTCAGGAACATCTTTTTGAAGGAAGCTTTCATAAGATTCTTTCTGTATAGCGAGGAGATCTGGAGGCTCTATCACAGAAGCCGAACGTGAAAAGTTTACACGGCCATTCTCCATTCTGTATTTTTTTGCGAATTCTACTCCGCGTTCTTTATATACTTTATTATCTATCTGAATGTTATTAGACATATTTAAAGATCTCCACTATTATATTTATAACAGTTATTATATACTATTTTTTATTTTCTCAAGATACGCTAATAAGAAGGGTAGAAAAACAATCATACCCTTCTTAAATATAATCAAATATTAATGATATTATTTAATTTCAACTTTACCACCAGCTGCTTCTAATTGTTTTTTGATAGCTGCTGCTTCATCTTTAGAAACGCCAGATTTAATTGTTTCGCCGCCTTTTTCTACAGCGTCTTTAGCTTCTTTTAAGCCTAAACCGCTAACTGCTCTAACTTCTTTAATAAGAGCAATTTTTTGAGCTGCATCAAAACCTGTAAGAATAACATCGAAATCGCTTTTTTCTTCATCAGCTGCAGCTGCTGCTCCACCTGCTGCTGGTGCTGCTGCTACTGCTGCTACTGGCATAGCTGCTGTTACATTAAATTTTTCTTTTATAGCTTCTACTAACTCATGAAGCTCGATAACTTTCATTTCTTCTATTGCTTGTAATATTTCTTCTTTACTTAAAGCCATTTTTATTCTCCTTAAATGTTTTCTTTAATTTCTTGTTTTTTAATTTAATATCAACATATTATGCTGATTTCTTTTTTTCCTCTTCAACGCTGTCAAGCACATAAGCAAGCTCTGATATAACGCTTTGCAAGCTGTTTGCAAAACTTGATATAGGAGACTCGAGTGCTGTAACAAGATGAGAAAGTAGAACTTCTCTTGGAGGTATATTAGCTACAACCTGTACATTAGCAGGGTCTAATAAATCCTCACCCATGTAACCGCCTTTTATTTTGATTTTATCATTCTTTTTAGCGGCTTCACTGATTACCTTAGCAGCTGAAGGCATATCTTCTTTTGCAAATACAACTGCTGTTGGGTTAATAAACATCTCATCTTTTACTTCTCTGCCTAAATCTTTCAAAGCAATGTCTACTAATGAGTTTTTACATATTTTCATTGAAGAAGAAGTTTTTGCTAATTCGCGTCTCAAATCTGTTAGCTGTGCTACTGTTACTCCTCTATAATCGAAGAAAACTAAACCAGCACAACTTCCCATACTTTCTTTAAGAGCTGCAACTGTTTCTATATTTTTCTTATTAGGCATATATCCACCTTCTTCTATTTATATTAAACAATCTCTATAAAGCTATTCATATAATGGGATCACAAAATACGACTTCCTTTATAAAAATGTTTATCAGCTATATTATTATAATTTTATCTTTTTATGGTCTATTTTTATACCTACACCCATAGTTGATGTTACACCAACGCTCTTTATATAATCACCTTTTAAGTCTGATGGTTTCTTTCTTAAAATCTCATCATAAAAAGCTCTGAAGTTCTCATTTAACTTATTAACGTCCATAGATGCTTTACCTATAGCCATTCTTACAACTCCGAATTTATCTGCTCTGTATTCCATTCTTCCTGCTTTAAAGCTTTTTACTGCCTGAGCTATATCAAGTGTAACTGTTCCTGTTTTAGGGTTAGGCATAAGTCCTTTTCTACCAAGAATCTGTCCTAATTTACCTACTTCTTTCATTAAATCTGGTGTAGATATTGCAACATCAAAGTCAGTATATCCGCCTTTAATTTTGCTGATTAAATCTTCAAAACCTACTTCCATAGCACCAGCATTTTTTGCCTCATCTGCTTTCTCTCCTTGAGCAAATACTACTACTCTTTTCTCTTTACCGAAAGCATTAGGGAATGATAATGTATCTCTTATTGTGTGTTTTGGTAATATATTAAGGTTGATTGTAACCTCAATAGTTTCATCAAATTTACAGGTAGCGTTTTTCTTAGCTAAATCTATAGCTTCATCTACAGAATAGAGTGTTAATTTCTCTACAGTCTTTCTTATAGCGTCGTAACGTTTGCCACCTATTTTCTTTTCTTTTGTTGCCATCTTTTCTTTCCTTTTTCAAACGCGTACTTCCATTTATTATTAAATGGTGTTGCCTATTTTAATTTTCTTTAATTATTCTACTTTAATACCCATAGCACGAGCTGTACCCGCAACTATTTTCTTTGCTGCTTCTATATCATTAGCTGACATATAAGCCATTTTCTCTTGAGCTATTTCTTCAAGCTGCTTTTGATTGATTGTTGCAACTTTTGTTTTGTTAGGCTCACCGGAACCTTTTTCGATACCCAATTTCTTCTTTATTAAAGTAGAAGTTGATGTACCTTTAGTAACAAATGTATAAGTTTTATCTTCATACACTGTTATATAAGTGTTTAATAGCTGACCTTTCATTTTAGATGTTTTAGCATTAAAATCTTTAACGAAAGCGGCTATTTGTATTTGTTTCTGACCTAATGCAGGTCCAAGTGGTGGAGCAGGTGTTGCCTCTCCGCCGGGTATTCTAACCTTTACAATACCAACTACTCTTTTAGCCATTTTTACTACCTCTTTTTATTATAATTTCTTTACTTTATTAAAGTCTAATTCTGTTGGGGTACTTCTTCCAAATATCTCTATTTTTACTGTAACCTTACCCTTATCAGCATTAATATTCTCTATTAAGCCATTTAAACCATTGAAAGGTCCGTCTATAACTTGTACCTTCTCCCCTATTTCAAATTCCATTCCTATAAGCTCATTAATATCATTTTTGTTTTTAGCTTCTCTGTCTTCAAATATACGAGCAACATCAGCTTCGCTTAATGGAGTTGGAATAATATTTCCTTCCTCTTTTGTTGTAGCATGACTTCCTATAAATCCTGCCACTCCCGGTGTTCTTCTTACCATAGATTGTGTAGCATCATTCATTACCATTTTAACTAAAACATAACCGGGATAAAAAAACTCTTCTTTAGTTACTTTCTTACCATTTTTGTTTTTTTGTACAGTTTCAGAAGGTATGTATATATCTACTACCAAATCAGACATACCATTTTCTTTAATTCTTTTCTCTAAACGTTCACGAACTTTATTTTCATAACCATGCTGAGTGTGAACTATATACCATCTATAATCTTTAGTCATTTCTTCAGACATATATCACCTACTATATCTATTTTTTCTTACGTATCGTATAGCAAAATAAACCACAAATAATACAACAACAAGAAGTATTAAAGCTAAAGCTATTTTTGATGAAACTATAGAAGATAATATAGAGCCGTCCAATAACGCCCTAGTCAAAAATGTTACTATATAATCTGCAGCACCCAAAAAAGCAGCAGACAAAATGAGCAAAATAACAACTACTACTGTTTGATTAAGAACTTCCTGACGAGTAGGCCATACGCTTCTCTCAAAAAGCTCTTTTTTTATCTCTTCTAAAGAATTAAATAATTTGTTCTTTTTCTTCTCTGCCATATACAATACCTTAAATTTTAATATTAAATTAAGTAAAAAATCAGGTCAGACAGGAGTCGAACCTGCAACACCCGGTTTTGGAGACCGGTGCTCTACCAATTGAACTACTGACCCAAATATATAAAAAATTATCTTGAAACTTTCAATTCTCTATGAACTGTATGCTTTCTATCATGAGGACAATATTTTTTTAATTCCAATTTCTCTTGAACATTTTGTTTATTTTTAGTTGTTATATAATTTTTTCTTTTACATTCTGTGCATTGTAAATGTATTTGTTCGGTTTTTACTTTATTACCTGCCATTTTTATATCTCCGAAATTTAGACTACTTATATTTTAAGTGGTATTCAATTATATAATTATTTTTCTTTTATGTCAATACTTTATTAAAACAATTTTTGTTTAGGAGCCATAGATATTGCACGTTTTTTAGTTAAAATAAAGTAGGTATTCCTTATAATATAAATAGCTA
>NZ_CAKVGN010000018.1 GCF_934747485.1 uncultured Brachyspira sp.
TAAATTATGATACACCTATGCTATACTTTAAGAAATTAAGGAATTCCTAACTGCAATATGTCTGGCTCCTGTGCAACTATAAATAATTATTGTTCAATATATATTAATAAAACATTATGAATTACATAAAAAAGTATATATGTTTTTATTGTAAAAAAATGTAAAAAAAATGTAAAAAAATACTTGATTAAAATTGTTTGTTAATATATTATCACTTTCCAAAATAAAGTATAAAAATTATGTATTTAGAAATTTATGAGAGGTTTATTAAAAATTATGAAAATTATAGGCAATTATATATACACAATTATTAAAGGCTTTATAATAGGAGCTTCAATGCTTGTACCGGGTTTCAGCGGCGGAACTATGGCTATGATACTTGGAATATATGACAAATTAATAGCTTCTTTAAGCGGCATACTAACTTTTTCAAAGAATGAAAACTATATTTCAAAAAATAAACTCAACTTTTTGTTTTTAATATTTTTTTGTGTCGGCTCTGTTTTGGGAATGGTTATAATTTCAAAGCCTTTATCAAACTTAATAGAAAAATATTATACGGTATCTTCTTTCTTTTTTATGGGGGCGGCACTTGGCGGCTTTAATACAGTTTATAATAAAACCAAATCTTATAAGTTCGATTTTTTAAGTATTATATATATTTTGTTAGGGGCTGCCATAGTATATTTAATATCAATGATACCAGAAGGCTTTTTCAGCAGAGGAGGCGATAGAAGCGAAACATTTATGTATTTCATACTTGTAGTTGCTGGTTTAATTGTAGCAATAGCTATGATACTTCCGGGTATAAGCGTGTCATATATGTTTTTGCTTTTGGGGATATATAAAGAAACTATTGATGCAGTTCATAATTTATATTTTCCATATTTGATTCCTTTGGCTATAGGAAGTATTTTAGGTGTTGTGCTTACTACAAAATTGCTTGAATATTGGATGGAGCATTATGTAAAATCTTCTTACTTAATAATATCAGGTTTTGTATTAGGCTCTATTATACAGGTATTCCCCGGTATTCCAAAAGGCATTGAATGGGCTTTATGTACTATAATGTTTTTGGCGGCCTATTTTTTGATAAGGCTCTTACAGAGATTTGACCCGGATAATAGATAATAATATTTTATAAAAATTATATGATTAATTATTTTTTATGAGTATTTACAAAAAAATATAATATTATATACTATATTCTAATCTATTAAGGTAAAATTATAAAATGTTGGTAAAATTTTCAGTAGAAAATTATAAATCTATTTATGATAAAATTGAATTGGATTTTAGAATAAAACCTAAAAATTCCGATGATGAAGAAAGTATAAATAATAATCCTTTTGTATTAAAAATAAATAATGACTATATTTCAAAGTTATGCTTATTTTATGGACATAATGGTTCAGGTAAAACTAATATATTTGAAGCAATATTAGATATATGTTTAAGCAATTCTAATAATAATTTTTTAAATGATATATATAAACCTAATATGATTTATGGAGAAAATGAAGAGTCTAAATTTGAAATAGAGTTTTATTCTAATGTTTTGAATGAAAATAAAAATGAATATTCATTATATAATTACAAATTAAATGTTAAAAATAAAGAAATAGATGATGAATACAAAAAAAGTATACAAATTACAAAAGAAATTCTTACAGAAAATGGTGAAATAGTTTTTGAAAGAATTAATAATGATGTGGTAAAAAATACTATAACAAATGATAAAAAAATTGTTATTCCATCTGATAGAACGTTCATTACTTTTTTGATGGATATTTATACAAAAGAAAAAGATGAATTTGCTAATATTATAAATTATAATAGAACGATGTCTTCTATATTATCTGTTACTATAAATAAACCAAATTATTTATCAATACCGGATTTTACTAATGTTTTATTTAATGAAATGTATGATATTTTAGAGGAATTTAATCTCTTAGATTTTTATATGCAGCTTATAAAGATAGCAGATATTGGCATAGATGATATAAAATTTGAATTATCTGAGTTTGATAATATAAAAAAATATATGAGATTATTAGAAAAATATACTAAAAATAATTCTGATAAAAAAGAAGCATACGAAGTAGCATGTAAATTTTTAAATAATATACAAGAAATAACAGATGAATATGATGAATTAGGCTTTATGAAAAATTTTAAGAAAGCTTTTTCATATAGGAATGGTAAAAAGGCTCCATTTGATGAGATAGAATCTGACGGGACTAAAATATATGCATTTCATATGTTTAATATAGTTACAGCCTTAAAAGAAGGAACTTTATCATTACATGATGAATTTTATGGAGTTCAGCCTGATTTGATAAAAACTGCATTTTTGTTATTTAAAAAAAATAGATATAAAGATATTGAACAAACTGCTCAATTTTTTATGACAACACATGATATAATGCTTATGGATTTTAAATATTTGCTTTTAGAACAGATTAAATTTGTAGTAAAAGAAGATAATAAGACTTATGTTTATTCGGCTTCTGAGATAGAAGGATTAAAAAAAGAAAATTTAATTGAAAATTATAAAAATAATAAATTAGGTGCAAAATATTTTCCTAGAGCTTACGATTTACCTATAAAAATGCATGTTAATAATTATAGTGAGTTGTAAATGAGTTTTACTATACCTAATCTTCTACAAGAAAGTAAAAAGAATAAATTAATATGTCTTTCAACTGGTATTTATGAGAAGAAATATTTATATTTTTTATTAGAGAATTACAGAGAAATAATAGATTATATTTGTAACCCTAGTGAATTAGAATTAATAGAAAATATAAGGAAATATCCTAATTTTAATAAAGATTTTAATCAGATAGATGACCGTTATAAAAATGCAGATGGGGCTTCTAAAGCAATAAATGAAATATTAGAAATTGTAAAATTAAAACTTGAAGATCAGTTTGCATTAGTAAATGATAAGTTAGGTTATATATTAGTTATGATAACAGATTGCGATAGAGGACCTTATGATGCTTTTTTTAAACTAAAAAAAGATGTAAAAAAAGTTTTAAATAACATTAATAATAAGATTGATTATTATTTTATATTTTCTTATAGAGGATTTGAGGATTGGATGAAATTTTATATTGATAATGGAGAAAATGTTAGAAATTTAAGAAGTATAAAAAAGGATATTATGTCTATGATAAATGAAAAAAATCCTCAAATTTTCAATAGGCATAGAGATGCCATAAATAAATATAAACAATACACAAATTATGATTTAAAATTAGATAATTATGAAACTATAAATAACTATCCATATTCAGATTTTCCATATTTTTTAGAGGATATAGAAAATAAATATAAAATATCTTTATAATTATTAAAACTATTCTTTTTTGTTGTTCTTGTTTTTGTCGTATATATATTTTATTGCAAAAACTAAAACAACAATTATTAGAATTTTAATGATAATATTAAGTATTCCATGTATTCCAAAGAAATGGTCGAAGAATGCTGGACCTCCCGGCATAGGCGGCGGCGGACCATCAAATCTTCTTAAATGATGATATGGTACTCCTCGGCAAGAGAGCAAGAATAATGATATTATAGATATATATATTGCTTTTAACATAAACAATCCTAATGTGTTTTATTATGTAATATTAGACGAATTATTTATATGGAAAGTTCCCAATATTTTTTACGATAATATTAAAAATATAATAATTTGGACTCTGTTGTTTTAGTATGGTGTTGAATAGATTAAAAAATAAATATATAAAAAAAATAAAATTAATAGCCTATGAGTTTAATTATATTAGTAAAAATTATAATAATATATTTTTAAAAATAATTAATTATATTTTACTAATTATTTATTCTTTATATCAATTTATTGTAGAGATTGTTATTATTTTTGTTTTTATAGCTTTAATATCATATTTTAGCGTATCGAGTTATTCAAAGAAATATATATATGACTCTATAGAAGATATTCCGTATAATGATGTTGCTTTGGTATTGGGAACAAGTAAATATTTGTCTGACGGCAGAATAAATATGTATTTTAAGTTTAGAATGGATGCGGCTTACGAATTATATACCAACGGCAAAGTAAAATACATACTTGTTAGCGGAGATAATAGGCATAAATCTTACAATGAACCTAGGCAGATGCGTTTAGACTTAATAAAACTTGGAGTTGATAAAAAGCATATATTTTTAGATTTTGCAGGATTCAGAACGAGGGATTCTATATTGAGAGCGAATAGGGTTTTTGATTTGAGTAATTTTACTATAGTGTCTCAGCCGTTTCACAATGAGAGGGCAGTGTTTATTGCTAGAGAAAAAAATATTAATGCAATAGCTTATAGTGCTGATAATGTAAGAAAGCTATATAGAATAAGGCAATTTCCAAGAGAGGTTGGAGCAAGATTACTAATGTTTGCCGATATTCTTTTTAATAGACCTCCAAAGTTTTATGGCGACCATATAAAAATAGAAGAGATAGAAATTATCAAAACAAAAAGCAATAAATTAAATAAAAAATCATACCAGGAAAAAAAATGACTTCTCAATTATTAACGCAATTACTTCAGGCATTGGGACTACTTTCAATATTATTATTAATAGGTACTTTCTTAAGAGCAAAGGTGAAACTATTTCAAGAATTATATTTGCCTGCCTCTGTAATAGGAGGATTTATAGGTTTAATTATATCTCCAGAGATTTTAGGTAGGTTTTCAAGTTATTCAATATCAGTTGAATATATTAAGTTTTATTCTCTTTTACCGGGTATTTTATCTGTGCCAATATTTGCAGCCATTCCTTTGGGTATGTTTTTGAATGAAAACAAAAGTATAAAATCACTTTATCCTGCTAAAGTTTTAATGCTATTTGCTATATTTCAATGTGCGAGTATGGCTCAATCTGCTATAGGCTATGCTACAAATATACTTTTTACAAAAATAAATCCAAATATGCCAATGTATAGAACATTTGGTTATGAGCTTTCTGCAGGGTTTGCTGGAGGACATGGGCTTGCAGCTTCCACTGGTAAATTGCTTGAAGGTTTTGGGCTTCCTATAATAATACAAGAAACTGCTCAGGGTGTTGCTTTAACTACGGCTACTATTGGGCTTATAGGTGGCATACTTTTTGGTATAGTTTTTATTAATATTGCTATAAGAAAAAATAAAACTAATATAGTAAAAAAAATATCAAGTGAAGACCCTACAAAGGTGGGCTATAATAATGATATATCTAAGCAGGCGAGTTTGGGAAGAGAGACTTTTTTCAGCAGTTCTATAGAAACTATAACTTTTCACCTTGCCATTATATTTAGCGTATGTGCTGTAGCATACATTGTATTAGGATTTATAAAAAAAGTAGGCATACAGGGGCTTAATGTTTTGCCTGTTTGGACTTATGCTATGATAATAATGTTTGCATTAAACTTCATTATAAAAAAACTAAAATTATCTTGGTGTGTAGATTCTAAAGTAAAGGCTAAGATAATGGGTACTTTAAGCGATTTTGCTATAGTGTCTGCCATAACAAGTTTGCCGATAGAGGCAGTTATCACTTATATGGCTCCTATAATTGTTATGTGTGTATTTGGCTTTATATTTACATATCTAATAGTGTTTTCTTTTACTAATATGTTATTTAAAGATGATTATAGTTTTGAAAGGGCTATTATTTCTTGGGGGACTTTGACAGGCGTACTTATAACAGGTATGACACTTCTAAAAATATGCGACCCAGATTATAAAAGTCCTGCTTTAAGCGAGTTTTCTTTAGGATTTTCATTAATGTCTGTTACTGGGCTTTTAGTTGTGCCTATTTTAAATACAGTTTTAGCTATTGGCTCTACTATAGATAATTTAATCACTGCAATAATCACTTCTGCTTTATATTTGCTGTTTGGTTTTATAGTGTTTTTTGCTTACAAAAAAAGATATAATAATTAAAAAAAATATAATTAATTTAAATTATTAGTTAATTATTATTGTTATTAATTAGTTTTATGTTATAATTAATATCAAAATTTCAAAATAGTTTTGTTTATACTTTGCTGATATATGAAAAAAAAGATAGTTAATGATTTAGAAGAATTAAAAAATATATTAAATAAAAGAGAGACAAAAAGAATAGTATTTACTAACGGCTGTTTTGATATTATTCATAGGGGACATGTAGAATATTTGCAAAAGGCAAAAGAGCTTGGAGATATACTTATACTTGGTTTAAATAGTGATGACTCTGTAAGAAGGTTAAAAGGTGATAGCAGACCAATAAATAATGAAACTGATAGAGCTATAGTATTATCTGCATTAGAATGTATTGATTATGTTGTTATTTTTGATGAAGATACCCCTTTAGAATTAATTAAATTTATAAAACCTGATATTTTGGTAAAGGGCGGAGATTATAAAATAGAAGAGGTTGTTGGCAGAGAATATGCTAAACAGACTGTATTAATAGATTTTGTAAATGGGTATTCTACCACAAATATTATAAAAAAAATTAATATTAAATGATTACAATTTTTTATGTAATTTTAACTAAAAATTATTTGTTTTGTTTTATAAAGATAAAAATTTTTATGGATATATGTGAATGTTTACAAAAAAGAAAGAAAAGATACATTTTATAGGAATAGGCGGAATAGGAATGAGTGCTATAGCATTGGTTCTTAATTCTATAGATGAGTTTACTATTACAGGCAGCGATTTAGCTAAAACTCCAAAGACTCAGTCGCTTGAAGATTGCGGCATAAAAGTTTATTATGGTCATAAAGAAAGCAATGTAGAAGATGATGTTACTGCAGTTGTTAGTTCTTCTGCAATAAGCCCTACTAATGAAGAGATAATATCAGCTAAAAAGAAAAATATCATTGTAATACCAAGAGGGGAGATGCTTGCTGAAATTATGCGTTTGAAGCAAGGCATAGCAATATCAGGTTCTCATGGCAAAACTACTACAACTTCTTTAATAAGTCAAATAATGATAGAGGCAAAATTAAATCCTATATGCATAATTGGCGGAAATCATTTTAATCTTAAGAGCAATGCTTATTGTAATCTTAACAGCGAATATATGGTTTGCGAGGCAGATGAGAGCGATGGAAGTTTTTTAAGGCTTTCGCCTGTATTTAGCGTTGTTACAAATATAGATAATGACCATTTAGATTATTACGGCAATGTTGAAAAATTAAGACTTGCTTTTTTAGATTTTATTAATAAAGTTCCTTTTTATGGCTGTTCTTTTCTTTGTTTTGAAAATGATGTTGTAAAAGATTTGGCTAAAAGTGTAACTAAGAAATATTATTCTTATGGTTTTTCTAATGAGTATGATTTTTATGTTGATAAAAACTCTATAAAGGTAGAAGGCTTTAAAACATATTTTAAGGCTTATTATAAAGATGTGTTTTTAGATGAGTTTGAACTTCCTTTAATAGGTGAACATAATATACTTAATTCTTTGGCATCAATTGCTGTAGCATATCATTTAAATATAGATACTAATACTATAAAAAAAGCACTTAAAGCTTTTGAAGGTGTTGGAAGAAGATTAAACAAATTATATGATAAAGAAATAACTTTATTTGATGATTATGCACATCACCCTACAGAAATAAAAGCTACATTATCTTCTCTTAGAAAAGCCTATAAAGACAGACGTATTATAGCAATATTTCAGCCTCATAGATACAGCAGAACTCAGCTGCTTTTAAATGACTTTGAAAATGCTTTTTTAGATGCTGATAATTTAATAATTACCGATATATATGCTGCAGGAGAAAGCCCTATTGCTGGAATTAGCGGGGAGACTATATGCAAAACAGTAAAAAATAATAATATAAAATATATAAAAAATATAGAAGATATATTGCCAGAATTAGAAAAAATAAAACAAGACGGAGATGTAATAATTACTTTGGGAGCTGGCAATATAGTAAAGGTTAGCAACGACTATGCAAAAAAATTATCAGGCTCTTGAAGATTTTTTACAAGAAAATAAGGTTACATACACTAAAAACCGTCCGTTTAAAGAATGTACTAGTTTTAGTGTTGGGGGAATAGTAGATTTATATGTTACTGTAAAGAATATAGATAAACTTCTATCTTTACTTGTGTTTTTAAATAAAAATAATATAAAATATTTTGTGATAAAAGATAAAAATAAATTCCTTGTATCTGATGATGGATATGATGGAGTTATAATATCTATGGAAGGCAGTTTTGAGGATTTTGAGTTTTTAGATGATTGCATATTAAAAGCTAATAGTTCTGCTATTTTGGAGAGACTCTCGCATGAGGCTCGTATTAGAAATTTGACAGGTTTAGAGTTTGTTGCTTTGGTTAATAGCCGAATAGAATCTGCTATTTATGGAGAGCTTGAATCTTTTGGAATATCATTTATGAACATTGTGGAAACTTTAACTGTGCTTTATCAGGATTTGATGATTATAAAAGATATATCCAAAAATGAATATTTATCTTCAAGCAGAGAAATTAAAGATAATATGATTATTTTATCTGCTACTTTAAAATTAGAAAAAGATTCTCCGGAAAGTATAGACAATAGAATAGATTGGTTTAGATATATAAGAGGTTCTGTTGCTCCAATGGAGGCTAATATTGGTCCTGTGTTTGAAGATTTTGATAATATAAAGGCTTATGAGATGGTTGAGAGAGTTGGAGGGCTTGATATGAAAGCTGGTACTATGAGATGGCATAAAAGATTTCCTAATTATATAGTTAATGAATGCATTTATATTGATAATTGCTCTACTGATATGTCTAAAGCTTCTGATGTATTATCTTTAATAGATGACACAAAAAAGAAAATAGAACAGCATTATGCTTTAAATCCTAAAATTAATATTAAACTTTTAAGTTAGTAAATAAATATTTCTTTTTTACAAATCATAATAAAAAAACAGGAGATTAAAAAATTATGAAGGGTATAACTACTATAGTATTGCTTATTTTATCAAATACATTTATGACTATAGCATGGTATGGGCATTTAAAATTTAGTGAAATGAAAGGCTTTGCTAAATTGTCTCTTCCTTTTGTTATATTAATTAGCTGGGGTATTGCTTTATTTGAATATTGTTTCCAAGTGCCTGCTAACAGAATTGGTTTTAATGGAAATGGAGGACCTTTCTCTCTTATGCAATTAAAGGTTATGCAGGAAGTTATTACTTTAACTATATTTACAATATTTACTGTTGTATTTTTTAAAACTGAAACTTTAAGAATTAATCACTTTATTGGATTTTTATGTCTAATATTAGCTGTATTTTTTATATTTAAAAAATAAAATATTTACAAATTATTATTTATTAATAAATTTGCATAATTATTTCTTTTTGTTATAATCAATAATTATATATGAGAAATGAAAATTTATTAATATTTTTTAAGATTATCGCTATAGTATTTTCTTTGCTATTTCTTATATTAAATATTGCTTCCATAATTTACTATGAAACTAAAATAGTATTTACTGTTTTGCTTTTATTATTTTTAATTTTTTTAATTTCTTTTTCTATTGTATACTTTTTTGTAAATAATTCTATAAGCAATTATAAAGAGATAATGGAAACTCAAAATAATGGGGTTACATATAGGCTTTCAAAAATTAGCAGCAATATATTAAATGATTATCAGAATGCCATAAAAACATTAAAAGAAAAGAATATGTATATATTAGGAAGATATGAGGTATTAGATACTATAAGAAAAAAATATAAAAAAGATATGAAGAATGCCAAAAAAATACAAAGTTCTATGCTTCCTAAAAAAATGCCAAAAAATGAAAGTTTATCTTCTTATTCGTTTTATAATCCTGTGGAGATAATAGGAGGAGATTTTTTCGATTATGTTTATTTAAATAATGATAATTCACAGATACTTTTTATTATATCTGATGTTAGCGGTCATGGTATAGATGCTGCTATAATAACTGCGGTAATAAAGACAGCATTTAGAGATTTATCTAAAAATTTCACAAGTGTTAAAGATTTGATTCATGATATAAATGACACTTTAATTAATATGATGCCAAATGGATATTACTCTACTATGATAGTTGCTAAAATAGATTTAAAAAATAGAGTTTTAAGTTATTCAAATGCATCGCACACTCCATTACTTGCAATACGTAATAATAGCATTAAAGAATATAGAAACGGAGGCACTATAGTAGGTTTGTTTCCTACAGCATATTTTTATGAAGAGGAGATTGAACTTAATAATGGTGATGTTTTTTTATTTTTTACAGATGGTATTATTGAGGCTTCCAAATCAAAGAACAAATATGATGTGTATGGTATAAATAGATTGAAAGAAATGTTTATGAGCAATAAAGCCTATAGTGCTGAAACTATCATAGAAGCTATTAAAATAGATTTTTATGAATATTTAGATTATAGGAGTCCTGATGATGATTGTTCTATGGTTATTTTTAAGGTAAATTATTGATGTGAATTTTATTTATTTTGAAATTAATTTTTGCAATAAAAAAGCCCCGAATTTACAGGGCTAAATAATGCTCCGAGAACAGGGCTCGAACCTGCGACCCGGTGATTAACAGTCACCTGCTCTACCGACTGAGCTATCTCGGAATATTTTTTTTCTTAACTTGTTTTAATATATTAGCATATTTGATAAAAAATGTCAATAGCTAAAACATTTTTTTTATGATTTTAATTTATTAACATATATAAAAAATTAAGAAATTGATTATAAGATGAAACTATATTTTAAATCTACTTAACCGCACGCTAAGCTAAGTAAAAAATATAAATTAAATAAAAAATAAAGATTGAATTATATAAAAAACTGTATTCAACGTGCGGAGGATAAAATTTATAATCTAATTACAGCTTGGGTGGGAATGCTTTTTTTATTTAGCATTTATAGAAGATTAAAGTAAAAAAAATTACATAGTATAGAAAAACTAATAGGGCGGGGGATTAAAATAATTTGTTAAACTATTATCTTAAAAGATATAAGTATGTATATTTTTTATCATATAATTTAATTTTTATATAATACAACAGTTCCAGCATTATCAGGTTTTGTGTATGTAACTTTATTATCATTAAATACAAATTTATGTTCTTTTGTTGGATATTTAGATGAGTATTGATATAAAATTAGTGTATTACCGCTCATCACAGGAGTAAATGTATCATATCTTTCAAGAGTACTTAAACTTATTTCGTCAAAACTAACAGTTAGAGTAATACTATTATTATTTGCATCTTTTCCAGTATATGTACCGCTATATGGAGTAAATGAATCATGTCTTTTTAGTTCTTCATACTGCAGCTGATCATTTATCCAAGAATTACCGAAAATTAATTTTTCATTATAGAAATGTAATTCTTGTTTTATTTTAGTTCCTCCTGTTTTAGTGTATATAATAGTTAACACTTTATCTTTTATTGAAGCAGTTGAATATGTGATGTTTAAATTATTATCTATATATATCTGTCCGGAAGCATCTATTAATATATAATATTTTTTGGTATCATCATAATCATAATAATAGTAATTTCCTGAGTATTCTATTAATTCAGCTATAGGTTCTCCTATTTTATAATCGTATCCTTTTGTAGGTGTATATGGCTCTTTATGGAATATTGCATTTGCAAATAGATATATGTTTCTATTGGTTGCAAAATTAAAGGTAAACATTTCATCATTTTTATCATAGCCGGTACCATCCACTTTTCCATCAATATATATTTGCAGCTTACTTCCAAATAATGTTTTAGTTGCATTAATTTCTGTACCATAGCCTGTATATATTCTATCTTCTTCTAATATATATCTTAAATCGAGACTTTCATCTTCATATTTTGCATAATATATTCCATTATGTTCTTTTATAAATGATGATATTTGAGTAGGATCAGTAATAGCTTTTTCTTTTTCTATTACACTTCCTCCGCCCAATAACAGTATTAGATATTCTATATCAAATGGAGTTGTTGAATCTGACTTGCAGGATATTAAAAATAAATTAATAATCATAACAATTATTTTTTTTATCATAATCCACTCCAAAACTTTATATAAAAAAATGATATAACTATTATATAAAAAGTCAATATTTTATCTAATTGTTAATTAAAAAAAATAAACAAATATTCTTTTTAAGGGGAAATTATGAATTAAATATTGTTTTAATTTATTTAATTTTGGCTTATTTTAAAAAAATATTTGTTTAACTATAGGTTATAGTTAATTTTAAGGATATATTAATATGTTTGTTAATGATAATTTTATTTTTGATTCTAATATTGAAAGCATTAGTTTAGAGAAAGAAAAAGAAATAGTATCATATTTAATTTCTAATGGTATATCTCAAAACCGTGCTAATATTATAACGGATAAGCTTTATTATAAGTTTCATAATTTGTATAATATAGTAAACTCTGATGAGAAAGAACTTTTAAAAATTAAAGGTATAACCTCTAAAAAGATTTTTATATTAAAAAACATACCAATACTATTAGAATATTATTTAAATAATAGCCTGAAAAGTGATATTTTAGAGTTTAAAAAGAAGGATTTAATAAATTACCTTATTATAAAATTGGGAAGGCTTAAGTTTGAAACTTTTTCTATAATATGCTTAGACATTAATAAGAGATTCATTTCTATAGAACAAATATTTAGAGGCACTATAGATTCTGCTACTATTTATCCGAGGGATTTAGTAGAGAAGGCATTATCTTTAGGTTCTAGTTATGTTATATTATCTCATAATCATCCTTCCGGCATAGCTAAACCATCTAATGCTGATATTGAAATAACAGAGATAATATATAAAGCATTTTTTATGGTTAATATTAAAGTTATAGATCATATTATAATAGCGGGAAATCTTCATTATAGTTTTAGAGAAAATGGAATATTGGACAAATATAAAGATAGTATAAAAGTAGGAGTATGATAAATGGATATAAACAATTTAAAGAAACATTTTTTTAAGAGTATAGTATCAGATTGTAAAGAAGAAAATAAAGATATAGATGATAATAATGATGAGCTATCTATTTTATCTCATATTGGCAATAGCATACGAATTATAAGGAAGTATCAGAATAGAACAATATCACATATAGCAGATATGGCTCAAATGTCTCCAAAATATTTGCAAGGGGTAGAAGTTGGAAAGAGGAATATATCCATAACTAATTTAAATAAAATAGCTAAAGTATTGAATATACCTGTATCTTTTTTAGTTTATGATTATCAAAATACAGAAAATAATAAAAAGCTTCTTTCTATTGTTATGAAGCTAAAAAATTATTCTATTGAAGAGTTAGAGAATATAGATAATATTATAAATGATATAAAAAGGATTGAAAAATAGTTTTTAAATATTATGCTAACTATATTTTACATTATACCGAAATATTTTATATATTTTAATAAGAAAACATATTTTTTTACATAATTATATGTATTTTAGTTTTTAATTATATATAAAAAAATTAGGGGAATTTTATATATGGCTACTAGTGATGCTTTTCTTGAAGAAGTTTATAAAAATGCAGTAGATGCTGAAGTTAATAAGAGGAGTCTTACTCTTTCAAATCTTTCTGATAATGCTAAAAATTATCAAAGAGAAATATCTGCTTATGAAGATTTAAAAAACAGATTAAATATATTAACTACTACTTCTAAAGAATTGTACGGTTTTCGCTCCCCATTTAAAAATTATGTTGGTACAGGAGAGGGAGTTCCTGATTATTTTACTGTATCTGCTAACAGACTTGCAAGCACAACTACTTATGATATAGAAATTAAAGAATTAGCAAATAGCCAGAAATTCTCTTCAAAAGCATATAACATGAATGATATGCTTCCTGCCGGCACTATAAAATTAAAAGTGGCAGAAGAGGAATATACTATAGATTTTGCAGGAGGAAGTTTAGTTAACTTGCAAAAAACTTTAGAAAAAACATTCGGCAAAAAAATAAAAACAACTATCACCCAAAAATCAAGAAATCTTCAAGTTCTCACTATGGACTTAGTTAAAACAGGTTCTAAAAACATAGTAGAAGTAGTAAGCGATGATGCTGGTATATTAAAAGAACTTAATATGTTTACGAGAAGACCTTATAGATATTTGGGTCATATATTTAATGAAAGTTTAATAAATAAATGGAAAGATGAATCTGATAATTTAACTACAAATTATATGATAAAGAATGATTTTATTGTATTGAAAGGCATAAATAAATTATCAATGCCTTTACATAGAGAGGCTGAAGCTAATGAGAATATCACTATTTCAATTACAGCGAGGGCATCTGATACTTTAGATGATGCTGATGAGGAAGCTCCTATAATGCCTCCTACTGTTGATTTATCTATACCAGATACAGGACTTACTTTCAATAAAATAGACAGCGTAATATATAAAGATGTTGAGCTTTATGGAGAGGGATTATCACCCGCAGACAGTTCGAGGACATTTGAGGATATAAAAAAATATAAAGAAGCACTTGAAGCAGAGAGGGCGGCCAAGAAAGATGCTGAGGCTGAAGCACCTGAAGCTATAGATGCTACAGGGTTTAATTCTGAGATAATAGGTGTTAAATATATTAATAAGACAGGAGATGAGGTTGAAAAATTCTTTGCTTTGCCTACTATTAGTTCTAGTTGGCAGAGATTAAATATACCTATAGGAAGTCAGTTTGAAGAGGGAGATGTTATTACTCAGGTAGTTCTTATAAATAAAAATGAAGGATATAATATTTTTTATAAGGATTTATTAGTTGAGGATATGGGCAGAGAAGAGGACGCTCCAAACTATTTAATATCTGAGGCAACGGACGCAAGAGCTTCTGTTGATGGTATAGATGTGCTTAGTGAAAGCAATGAGTTTAAAGATGTTGTAGATGGTCTTAATATCACAGCTTTAAAACCTACACCGGAGGCGTTTGCTACTACAATAGAAGTAGATAAAGAGGGAGTAGTTGATGCTATAGTTAATTTTGTAAGTGCTTATAATGATGTTATAGATTTGCTTAATGATACTACTCATATGCCTTTAAATAATGATGTAATGGAAAGTTTAGAGACTATGAGCAGAACTGATATGATAGATTTGGCAAATACATTGGGTGTTGTTTTTGACCCAGAGCTTAGCGATACTGCTTTAAGAAAAAAATTATACTATATTGGTGTGTTTAGCGGCAATACTTTAGTTAATAATATATCTCAGAGAATTAAATCTATTATAGCTGCTCCTTATGAAACAGAATACGGAGAGGAGTTAGCTTTATTAGACCAAATAGGTATTAACAGAGGTAATGCCGGTGAAGATTGGTCTGTAGTTAAAAAGGGTTATTTACAGATAGATGAAGAGAAGTTTATGAATAAAATAGAAACTCAGATGGACGGTATAGAGGAATTATTTGCTAATGATACTTCTGGAGATGATATACCAGACACTGGGGTTGCTTATGCCATGAATGACTTTGTAACGCCTTATTCACAGACTAGGGGAATAGTTGAAAATACAATTGCTATGACAAAGACTCGCCTTGATGACAATAAAAAGCGTATGGATGCAGAAAAAGATAGAATAGAAGAATATAGACAGCAAAGGTTAGCTTCCTACTATAGAATGCAGTCAGAATTGCAGCAGGCTGAACGCGAGAGAAAAAGACTTGAGTCTATGCAAAACCAAAATAACGGAAATTAATTCTTTTTAATATTGCTTCCTATTTCACATATAAAGATTGCTGATATTATAAAGAGTCCGCCTAAAATTGTTTTTATATTAATAGAGTCTTGCATAAATATAATACCGCATAAAGCTCCTAAAAAAGACTCTAAACTTAATATTATCCCAGTTTTATGAGGAGATACATATTTTTGCGAAACAGTTTGAAGCAAATAAGCCATCGCAGTAGCTCCTATTGCTAAGTATAAAAGAGAATATATAGTTTCATTAGAAAGACTTGAAATATTTAATGGTGTTCTTGTTATAAGACCTAATATTAATGATATGCTTCCTGCAGTTAATAATTGCAGAGATGCCATTTTTATGCCATTAACTTTTGGTATTATAGTATCTATTAATACTAAGTGAATAGCAAAAGCTACTGCACATAATATTGCAAATAAATCTCCAATTTTTATATTTTTTATTCCGTCTACTGATGTGAGCAAATATAAACCTATTAAAGTTATAAGTGCTGCTATGAATGCTGCTGTATGAGGTTTCTTTTTATATATTATCCAAGTAAAAAAAGGCACTAATATAACATATGCCCCTGTAAAAAATGCTATTTTTGATGCAGTTATAAATTGAGCACTAATTGTCTGAAGCCAAAAACCAAAAAATAAAGTTATTCCAATCGGTAAAGTTAATAAAATATCTCTTTTAGTTATAGTTCTTGTAATTTTAAAAAATATTAAAAATAAAAATATTCCGCCTATGAAATTTCTAAATCCAACAAGATAGAATGGAGGAACTTCATTTACAACAACTTTCACAGCAACAAAACTATATCCCCATATCAATGCAGTTAAAAAAAGTCCAATACTTCCTAATTTTTCTTTGTTATTATTTTTATCTGTCATATTAATAAAAGTCCTAATATCTTATTTTTATTTGTGATTAATATTTATTTATAATTTACTTTGAATAAAATCTATTATCTCTTTATTTCCTATATCTTTTGCAAAATTATATTCTTCTTGTAAACTATAATTTGGATAATTTATTTTATAGAAGTTTATAATTAATTCACATATTTCAAAGTTATTTCTTAATATAGCAATTTCTAAAGCAGTGTAATTATCAGAGTTTTTCTCTTTAACGCAAATGCCCTTAGACAGTAAGTAATTAACTACTTCTGTTTTTTCATTGTCTGCAGCTATTATTAATGCTGTTTCATTATTTTTACTTTTTTCTATTAATATGTCTGGATATATTTTTAATGTATATTCAATAATATCCATATATCCTTTAGCACAAGCAAACATAAAAGGATTCCAGCCGTTTTTATCTTTTTCTTTTATGTCCATTCCCTTTTGTATCAAATATTTTACTGATTTCAAATTATCGTATATAACTGCCCACATTAAAAGGCTAATATTTTCTTTTTTGTTTTTTAAAATTAAACCATTATTTAGTAAAAGTTCAATGATTGTAATATTTCCGCTCATTGCAGCATGAGCAAGAGCATTTCTTCCTAAATTATCCACTAATTTAACATTAGCATTATTGTCCAAAAGTTTTTTTACTATTTCAATATCTCCAACACTTGCAGCATACATTAAAGGCGTTATATCATCATCATCAGGCATATCAATATCAACATTATATTTAATTAAAAGATCAACAATATCTCTATTAGAAGTTTCTATGGCATATATTAAAGCCGATTTACCTTCATCAGATATTCCATTAGGTGATATTCCATTCATAAGCAAATATTCAACCACATTTTTATGCTTGCCGGAAGAGGCGAGAGCTATAGCTTTAGGAGCATCTTTTTTAGATGTGTCAAAAAAATATCTAACAATATCTAAATGCCCATTATGTGCTGCCGATATAAAGGCACTAGAGAATATATTTTCTTTTCTATCATTTTTTAATTTTGAATGAATATAATGAACGAGTGATAAATTACCGCTAATAGAAGCTACCGTAAGGGCATATCTTGGTATTTCTAATTCTTGTTTATTTAATATATATTCTACTATTTCTATATTTCCGCTGGATATTGCATAATGAAGTACATTCTCTTCATATATGTCGCATTCATCAAGTTTAGCACCATTATCAACTAAAAATTTTACAGCATCATAATTTGATAATTGGCAAGAATACATAATAGGTGTAATATGTACATCAGTTTTAGCATTAATATCAGCTTTATTTTCTACTAATAGTTTTATTATATCCGTATGATTAGAAGAAGAAGCATAATGCAAAGCTGTTGCATTATTTACATCTTTCATATTAATATCAGCTTTATTTTCTATAAGGAGTTTTACTATATCATAATGACCATTGGTAGCTGCATTCATTAGCGGAGTTATAAATAATTTATCTGTCTTGTTTACATCTGCCCCTGCCTTTATGAGCATTTCTACTATTTTTGTATAACCAAATTTAGCAGCATGCATTAAAGGAGTAAGTCCTAATACATTTTCTAAATTAATATTTATATCATTGTTTTTTAATAAAATTTCTACAGCAAGAATATTATTGTTAGCTGAAGCTTCATGTAATTCTATTTCTATTTCTCTCATCATAAATGAATATACCTTTTATTATTTTCTATATTATATAATATATTATAAAAACATCAAATTAATATTTTTTTATTTAGCTAATATGTAAAAAATTATAGTAGCTATAGAGCAATATATACCTGCACCAGCAATATCGCATATAGAAGTTAATACCGGAGCACCGCTTATAGCCGGGTCTAATTTGCATTTAGTTAATATAAAAGGTAAAGTTAAACCAATAATGCTTCCAATAAAAACTATGCTGAACATAGATATGCTTACAATTATTGCTATTTCAAATCCTCCTCTTATAACACCTAATATACTAGCACCTAACGCCATACTTAATCCTAATATTGAAGAAACTAACACTTCCTTTGAAAGTAAATATATCCAATCTTTTAATACAACATCTCCTATAGCAAGAGAACGTATAACTAAAGTTGCAGATTGACTTCCTGCATTGCCGCCGCTTCCTATGAGTAATGGTAAAAATGCAACTAACACTATATGCTTTTGTAATGTGTTTTGGAATATGCTTATAACACCGCCTGAAAATAAATTTACAAATACCAAAGCTAAAAGCCATAATATTCTTTTTTTATACATTGTAAATATAGGCGTAATTTTTAGATTGTCATCAAATTGATTATCATCAGAAGTAATACCTGCCATCTTGTGAAAATCTTCTGTATATTCTTCTTCGGCAATGTCTAATATATCATCTACAGTTACAATTCCAACCATAGAGTGTTTATTGTCTATAACTGCCAATGAATGCAGATTATATTTTTTTATAATTTCTATGGCATTTTCTTTATCTTCATATGCTAATATATATGGGCAATTATTAACTATATCTTGTATAAGAACTTTTTGTCCGCTGAAAAATAATTGTCTTAGAGCAATAGAACCTATCAAAGTTCTTTTATTATCTAATACATATATAGTAGTATAAGTTTCTGCATCTTCTATATTGCTTCTAACATATTCAAAAGCCTCTTCAACCGTCCAATCGGGCTTTATGCTTATATATTCAGGTGTCATCATACGTCCGATACTGTCTTCCGGATATGATAACAGTAAAGAAGCAATCTCTCTCTCTTCGTTTCCAAGTAATTTTAATATATTTTTAGACATATCTTCATCTATAGATTCTAAGAATGAAGTTCTGTCATCTGGATTAATATTCTCAAGTAATTCTTTAATTTCCTCATCAGTCATACTTTCTATAATATGCTGCTGATCTATAGAAACTAACTCTGGAAAAACTTTTATAGAATATTCTTTTGGAAGAGTTTTAAATATATTAATTTTATCTTCATTTTTAATAGAAGTGATTAAATCTGCAGTTTCTGCTTCTTGCCAGAGAGATAGTATTTCACTGATATCTTCCCATTGATTTTGTTCTATTAAGTCTTCTATTTCCGGCAATAATAATTCTTTTAGCATTTTTACTTTTCCAACTATTAATAATCACTAGACCCTACTAAATAAACCCCTATTTGGAAACCAAAGTCAAATGAAGATATATTATATCTTGAATAGTTTGGAATTTTTTGATTTATATTAAAATCATAATTAAAATATAATCCGGCTGCTAATGCTGAGAAACTATTTAAATAATATCTAAAGTCTATAGTAAATTTTATATATGGTATATAAGCATTATAAAAGTTTTCTTTAATTTTATCGTAGTTGTAAGTAATTTTATTTTCAGCATATTGTATATTTGCTTGAAGAGGTAATTTTACCCCAGAGCCTATTCCTAAAGATAGAAATAAAATAGACACTCTTGCCATCCCGCCAAGATTTAAAGTATCAAAATTATATGAAACAAGACTTCCATTATTAGCAGTATCTCTAAAGTTGTAAGAGCTTCTATAATATCCAATATCAGCGAGTACATCTACGCCAATTAGCCCAGAGAAATCATAAAAATATCCCGGCTGGAGCAGCACTCCAAAATCAAAAGCTCCAGAAGATTTTAATGAATCAATTTTTTTACCGTCAGAGTTTTTTATATCTGTAAATGCAAAACTTCCAGTAAGAGGCACAAATAAAGCAGCTCCGCCTCCATGTCTTGCAAATGCTGTTGAAGTTATTGTAAATATAGCACAAAATAATACGAATAATTTTTTCATAAAACACTCTCTCTAAATAAACAACTATACATATTACTATATAATAAAACTATATAATGTCAAATTAATTATTTTTTATTATTAAAAAACTTGTTAAAAATTTTTTATTATATTAGAATAGTTCAAAATAAATTAATATTAAGTTTTTATCATGAAAAAAATATATATCATTACAATACTTTTTTTTAATTGTTATTTTTTATTATATTCGCAAGATGCATCATCAAATGATTATAGTTTTACAAATCCTTTTCGTGTTTATGATATTGATAAATATTATATTGGCTGGCAGGACCCGAGGGCTTTTATAGGGAGACTACTTTTTGCTAAGAATTTTGATGTTAATAAAAATCTAATGGCGATGGACAATAGTGCTAATTGGGATTTTAAATCTGTTTCTATTTATATAGAAGGAAGGCTTGCTAGTGAGATAATGTTTTACAGAAATAAATATTTTTCTGTGGGTATGGCGGCTGGTATGGATATTTCTATACTTGGAAGAAGCAATGGGCTTTTTGATGTTTATGACTTTTCAGGACAATTTGCTGTGTTTACTGATTTATGGCTTCAGAATATTGCTGGTATTAACATGAAGATAAGATTTATTCCTATGTATCACCAATCTACGCATTTGGTTGATGGGTTTAAGGGAGATTACAAAATTAGAAGCGGAAGCAGTTATGAGTTTGCTTCAGTTGCAGCATATTATTATATAAAAAACTTTACTATATATTTAGGTACAGAATTGTCTTATAATGCTGTAGGAAACAGTCCTCAGCTTTTTAGAGTGCATACTGGTTTAGATTATAGATTTCCTTTTTATAAAGATATTATTAGTTTAATAGCTGGAATTAATACTGGGGCTATACTTGATAAGAAAGATAGGTTAGGGCTTATAAAAGAGCCTTGGCATGGATATGTTAATGTTGGAATAGGTTTAGAGTTTTATAGATTTACCGTTGCTTTGAAATATGGATTCGGTAAGCCGAGAGGAGCTTCAAGTTATTTTGGATATGAAAATAAGATTGGTTTAGAGATAAGTTTGATTTTCTAATATATATTAAAATACTTTTTTATTTAGTATAAAATTAACTTCAAAGTAAAATTATATCCTATAGTCTTATAAAAAATATTAAAAATATATAGCTTGTTTATAATTACATTCCACATATATAGTGAAAAAAATAGGTTTTTGAAAAAATAATATCTTTATTTTATTGAAAATAGATAAATATTTACTTATAATATTAGAACACAATTAATTAAAAACTTAAGGAGTCATTATGTTCAAATCCAAATTTCTTTACATCTTTATTGTTTCGATGATAGTTATTTTTGTATCTATATCATGCGGAAAAAAACAAAGCGAAGACGGAGTTATAGTTTTAAAAGGATACAGTCAAATAGACCCAGTAAGTCCTCAATATAGAGATGAAATGATGATAATAAGCAATTTTAATGCAGAACATACTAATATAAGAATAGAATGGGAGTATGTAAGCGGAGAGCCATATCACCAAAAATTCCAAGCTATGGCAGCAAGCGGAAACATACCTGACATATTTATAGTTTATTTAGGAAGCCGCTCTTCATATATTACAGACAGAGGTTTAGTTAAAGATTTAAGACCTTATTTAACTGACGAAATAAAAAGTGAGTATATTGACCTTATATGGGAGCCTCAGGGACCTAATGGTGAAATATATTTTATATCTCCAAATTTAGCAGTATCACATGTTATATATGCTAACAAAGCATTAATGGACGAATTAGGTTTAGAATTTCCAAAAACACAAGATGAACTTTTAGCTCAGGGCGAAAAAATAAGAGCTGCTGGATATACTCCTTTAGCTATAGGAAATCAGGCTGATTGGGTTATGAACTCATTATTTTTATCAGCTTTAGTAGACAGATTCGGCGGAAAAGAATGGTTTGATAAGGCTATGAAAGGAGAGGCTAAATTTACTGATGCTAATTTTGTAAATGCTCTTAAGGTAATTGATACTTTATCAAAAAATAAAATGTTTAATCCCGGTATGATTCAAATGACTCAAACTCAGGCATTGGAAGAATTTGTACAAGGAAAGGCAGTATATCTTATAGATGCAGGCTGGAGAATAAGTGCTATGAATAATATGATGTCTCCTGAAATGGTTGAAAATATAAGATTATATGTTTATCCTGAAATACCCGGAGAAACTGTTCATAATTCAAGCACTTCTACTTTAGGCGAGGGTTGGGGCATAAGTAGCAAATTAAGCGATGAAGAGGCTAAAGCTGCTATGGAGTTTATGCTTTATGTAACAGGCAAAGAGGCTGCAGAAATAAAAGCTAAAGGCGGACTCATTACTACTTATAAATTAGATTACAGCACTATAGAATTAGACCCTATTACTTCCAAATATGTAGAGTTTGTAGATAAAACTCCTATGGGATACATAATAGATGCTAAAATGGATGCTGAAGGAATGGGAGTATTAAATCCGGCTATACAGTCTATGATACTTGGAGAAAAAACTCCTGAACAAGTTGCAGAAGAATATGAAAACTGGGTGGCACAAAACGACAGTCATAGAATAAAATAATAATATATTATAAAAAATAATAATAATTAATTTTACGGATTAAATTATGATTAATAGCAGAGAGAAAAGAATCGCCCATGCGGGATTTGTAGGACCTGCTTTACTAATATATTTGCTTATTATAGTGTTTCCGGTTGGAATGAGTTTTGTATTGGGATTCACCAACTGGAAAGGCTATGGACCTTTAAATTTTATAGGTTTTGACAATTATATACGTATGTTTAAAGATCCTATATTTCTAATGGGTATAAAAAATAACTTATGGATAATGCTTATATCTGTGTGCGGTCAAATTCCTTTAGGACTTATTTTGGCTTATATGCTCCATAGAAAGATGGTGAAAGGCAGTAAGATATTTGAAATAATGATATTTTTGCCTATAACTATATCATCTATCATAGTAGCTTTGATGTGGTTTAGAATATTTTCGCCTATAGGAATATTCCCTTATATAGTAAGAAAAATAACAGGAAATCCTGAATATGTTGTGAAAATATTTGAAAATAAAAACTGGGCTATTATACCTATACTTTTTGTATTATTATGGCAGCATACAAGTTTATATATGGTTATCTTTTTAGCAAATTTGCAAAGAATACCAAATGCCATTATAGAGGCAGCTGTTATAGACGGAGCAAAAGAAACTGATATATTTTTAAAAGTTGTAGCTCCGCAGCTTGCTGGCGTTATATTCATTAATAGTATATTTGCTATATCTGGAAGCTTTAAAAGTTTTGATTTAATATACGCTATGACAGGCGGAGGACCTGCACATTATACTGAAGTTATTGGTATTTATATGTATAATAATACTTTCGTCTATCAAAATTATGGATTTGGTGCTGCCATATCTATAGTGATGGTGTTATTTAGTGTTATTGTTATAGCAATTTCTAAGCTGCTTCTAAAAAGATATGAAGACTAAGGAGTATTAAAAAATGGAAAAAAGAAAAAATAAAATAAATGATGCTCCATTAACTTGGAAAATACCTGCTTATGTTATAATGATAGCTTTTACTATAATAACAATATTTCCTATAATATGGCTATTATATTCATCATTCAAGCCGCATGCAGAGATATTAGCTTCTCCATTATCATTGCCTTCAAAACCAACAATTTCCAATTATGTAAATGCTTGGGAAATTGGGAATATGGGAATAAGCATATTTAACAGTATATTCTATACTTCAATTGCAACGGTATGTACTTTGATATTAGCAATGGCGGCGGCTTTTGGGCTTACTAAATTTCCATATAAAAGCAATGGATTTTTCTATGGTGCTTTTACAGGAGGTTTGTTAATAACTGTGCATGCTGTTATAGTGCCTTTGTTTTTAATGGAAAGCAGAATAGGTATTATAGATACAAGAATAGGTGTAATACTGCCGTATATAGCATTTGATTTGCCTATGAGTGTATTGATAGCATATTCTTATGTGAAGAGTATACCCGATGCTTTAATAGAGGCATCTTTAATCGACGGAGCTAATTATTTTCAAATATTTTTTAAAATCATATTTCCATGTTCAAAACCTGTTGCAGCTACTATGGTGATACTATCATTTTTAAGACACTGGAACGAGTTTATGTTTGTATTTATTTTAACAACAGGAAATGATAAAAGAAGTTTGCCTGTAGCTTTAAATAATTTTGCAGGAAGATTAAATGTTGAATATGGTATGCAATTTGCTGCTTTGGTTATTTCTATAATTCCTATGATAATATTTTATTTGATATTCCATCAGCAGCTTATAAAAGGTTTTGGAGAGGGAGCGTTGAAAGAATAATAATATATAAACATAAAAAATATAATTTAGTAGACTTGTTTCAAAAGTAAATAAAGAAATATTTATAATGTTTTTTATTTTAGTATTTATAGAGCTTTGCAAAGAATTAGTCTTTTACGGCAGAAATAAATCCTTTAAAGCTTTGCAGAGTAAGTTCTTATGATAATAAAATAACTCATTGTGAAAAACAATTATAAAACTATAATTTTCTCAAGTAGTTTTGAAATGAGTCTATTATAACATTAATAATTAGGAGAAACATAAATGAGTAAAAAATATAAAATTGCTGTGGGCGGAATGAATCATGAATCTAATACTTTCAACCCTATTATAACAGGTGAAAATGAATTTGTAGTTTTGAGAGGAAAGGAATTTGAAAGCAAAGTAGGGGATACATACAATTCTGCTAAGGGTTTATATGAAAAGTTGAAAAGCTATGGTTATGATGTTATACCTACAGTATTTGCGAGGGCTGTTCCTAATGGTGTAGTTTCTAAAGAGTTTTATTTGAAAATAAAAAATGAAATGATAGAGAGAATGAAAGAGATAGGGGAAATTGATGCTATATCATTGAGTTTGCATGGTTCTATGAGAGTTCAAGAGATTGGAGATGCTGAAGGAGATTTATTAAAAAGCTTAAAAGAGATTTTTAAAGATGTTCCTATATTTGCTTCTCTTGATATGCATGCCACTATAACAAAAGATATGACTGAAAACTGTAACGGATATGTGGGATATAAAACAGCTCCTCATATTGATACTTATGAAACTGGTGCTCATGCTGCTTATTTAACTCATTGTTATTTGGAATCTGGAAAAAATGTTTATATGTCAGCTTATAAGATACCTATACTAATAGCTGGTGAGAAAAGCGAAACAAGCGTTGAGCCTATGACAAGCATGATTAATTTATTAAAAAAAGAAGAAGAAAACCCTAATATATTGGCTGCGAGCTATTTATTGGGCTTTCCTTGGGCTGATTCTAAGGATGCAGGAGTTACTGCTTTAGTGGTTGCAGATGATAAGAATATAGCTAATCAATGTGCTAAAAAACTTGCAGCTGAATTTTGGAATAGAAAAGAAGATTTTAAATTCCATGTTGAAACATACAGCAATACTGAAGCTATAAATATTGCAATTAATGCAAAAGAAAGACCTTTATATTTATCAGATTCTGGAGATAACCCTACAGCAGGTGCTGCAGGCGACAGTGTAGACTTTATTAACGATTTATTAAAAAATGATTTAGTAAAGCAGTATAATAAAGATATATTATATTCTGGTTTCTTTGACCCTGTATCATGCGAGAAATGTTTTGAGGCGGGAGAAAATGCTGATGTGGATATAGAACTTGGAGGTAAATTTGATAATATAAGCAAAGGAACTGTAAAGCTTAATGTGAAAGTTATAAAGCTTAATGAATGTTATGGAACATATAAGTCAAAAATAGCATTAGTAAAATATCAAAACATATTTATAGTAATAACTTCAAAGCATATAGGATTTGGAGATAATGAACTTCTTCATTCTATAGGCATTGATGAATATAAATGTGATATAGTAATATTGAAATTAGGCTATTTGGAAGATTGTTTTAAGCCTAGCAGCAAAAGAGCTATAATGGCAGCTTCTAAAGGAGCAAGCTGTGAAATATTAGAAGACCTTCCTTTTAATAAAGTTCCAAGACCTATATATCCATTAGACAAAAACTTTAATATAGATATTGAAAAGGCTTTGATAAAATAATTTTACAACCTCACAATTGCAAATTGATATATAAATTTTTTTTGGCAGTTGTTAATAAAATAAAAAAGCAGAGATTTTTTATATTCCCTGCTTTTTTATAATTTATATTATTATTTTAATGCTTTTAGCGGTTCAACATATTCCAAGCCAAATGCATCAGCTACACCTTTGAAAGTACATTTTCCATCATAAGTGTTTAATCCTGTAAGAAGAGTGTTATTGTTTTTACAAACTTCCTCCAAACCTTGATTTGCTAACATTACTCCATAATATGTTGTTGCATTGGTTAATGCTATTGTAGAAGTTCTTGGTACAGCTCCTGGCATATTAGTAACACAATAATGAACAACATCATCTAATATAAATATAGGCTCATCATGTGTAGTAGGTTTAGAGGTTTCAAAACAGCCTCCTTGGTCTATTGCTACATCAACTATTACAGCACCTTTTTTCATCATTTTTAAATGCTCTTTTCTTAAAAGTTTAGGTGCTTTTGCTCCCGGTATCAATACACTTCCTATAACAACATCAGCACTCTTAAATAAATTTTCTAAAGTAGAAGGAGCACTAAAATATGTATTTATTCTCATATTAAATAACTGATCTATATAAGCCAATCTTGTGAGATTAACATCTGTAATAGATACATTAGCCCCCATTCCCATAGCTATTTGTGCAGCATTAAGTCCCACAACTCCGGCTCCAAGTATAACAACATTTGCCTTTTGTACCCCCGGAACTCCTCCCATTAAAATTCCTTCGCCTCCAAATTTCTTTTCGAGATATTTAGCAGCTTCTTGTATAGATAACCTTCCAGCAATACCGCTCATAGGTGCTAAACAAGGTAATTGATTTAAATTATCTTTCATTGTCTCATAAGCAACAGATTTTATCTTCTTTTTTAAAAGCATATCAGTTAAAGGTTTGTCTGCTGCCAAATGCAAATATGTATAAAGTATCTGATTTTCTCTAAAATATTCATATTCACTTTCTATAGGTTCTTTTACTTTTATTATCATGTCTGCTTCAAATACTCTTTTTTTATCAGCTATCTCGGCTCCAGCTTTTACATATTCATCATCAGCAAATCCAGAACCTTCTCCAGCCCCCTTTTCTATAATTACCTTATGTCCGTTACTAATATAATCTGCAACATTTGATGGTGTTAAACCAACTCTATATTCTTGATTTTTTACTTCTTTAGGACAGCCTATAAGCATAAAAACTCCTTTAACAATAAAATTATTTGCCTTTAAAAGCATATAAATAAATATAGTTATTTTTATATTAGTTGTCAAGAAGTTTAATAAAAAATTATTAAGTGATAGTTTAGTAGTTATATTTTTGTTTTATGTTCTTGTAAAGCTATTATTTTTTTATATTTTGTGATTTCTATATTATTTGTTATAATTGTTCTATTATTTGTTTGTTTTTATACTTATTTTGTACTAATAATTGAGTTTAAACTTGAAAAAATAGTTATTTAAGTTATAATTGTACAAAAATATATAATTGGAGTGTATATGAATATTAATAATAATGCAGCTCAATTAAAAAAAGACATCTTAGTGAGAATAACTACGCTTTTTATAGAAGATAGGCTAATAGAGGAAATTGATAGAATGCCTATAGAAATAATACCAAGAGATAGTAAATCAATAAGATGCTGTATTCATCATGATAGAGAGATAATAAAAAATAGGATTATGGCAAGACTCGGTATAAGTGTTGAGGGTAAAGAAGATAGCGGTATACCTTTGTCTGAATATGCTAAATTGGCATTAGAAAGAGAGAAACCTACTTGGCCTATGCTTACAGTATTGGATGAGGCTTGTAATGCTTGTGTTAGGGCTAATTTTATGGTTACAGATGCTTGTCAGGCCTGTTTAGCGAGACCTTGTAAAATGAATTGTCCGAAGAATGCTATTACTATATTAGATGAGAAGAGGGCTTATATAGATAGTGATAAATGTATTAACTGCGGATTATGTTTAAAAAACTGTCCTTATCATGCTATTATTTACATACCTGTTCCTTGTGAAGAATCTTGTCCTGTTGGTGCTATTAATAAGAATGAACAGGGAAAAGAGGTAATAGATTATCATAAATGTATATTCTGCGGTAACTGTATGAGAGAGTGTCCTTTCAGTGCTATGATGGATAAGGGGCAGCTTTTAGACGTACTTAAACATTTGAAAAAAGATAAAAAAGTTAATGTAATGTATGCTCCTGCTATAGCTTCTCAGTTTAATGCTAAGCCGGGTCAATTAAAAAGTGCTTTATTAAAAATAGGATTTCATAAGGTATGGGAGGTAGCTTTAGGTGCTGATGTTACTTCTGACAGAGAGGCAGCTGAGTTTGAAGAGAGAATGGAGAGAGGCGATAAATTAATGACTACTTCTTGCTGTCCTGCTTATGTTAAGGCTGTTAGAAAACATGTTCCGGAATTGGTGCCTTGCGTATCTGAAACTAAAACTCCTATGCATTACACTGCCGAAATGATGCACAAAGACGACCCTGATGCTGTTAATGTGTTTATAGGGCCTTGTCTTGCTAAAAGAAGAGAAAGTATTGATGATGATTTAGTAGATTATTGTTTATCTATGGAAGAGCTTGATGCTTTATTTATAGCTACAGGTACAGATGTTTCTAAAGAGCCTGAATTAGATATAGGAGAGATTCCTACTGCTTCTGGAAGAAAATATGCTATGAGCGGCGGAGTTGCTGAGGCTGTTAAAATAAGATTAAAACACCCTGAGAAATTAAAGGCTACTGTTATTAATGGTCTTGATAAAGAGGGTATGAAGCAATTAAGAGCTTATGGTAAAGTACAATCTGGAGAGACACCTGTTAGTGATGATACTCCGAATTTGGTTGAGGTTATGGCTTGTAATGGTGGATGTGTTGGCGGTCCTTGCGTTGTGAAAAATCCTAAAGCTGCTGCTGTACAATTACAAAGATATGCTTCTACTGGTAAAGAATTAAATAAAGAATAAAATTTATATACATACTTAAAATATAAAAAAGGCATATATTAGAATAACAATATATGCCTTTTTATTTGCTTTAAAAATTATATCAAAATACACTATGCATAGACTCTTTTACAGCATTGCCATTAATATTTAATTGTTCATCATTAATAGTTAAATATCCATTTAGAACACCTAAAGATATGGTGTTATCCATTTTAATGACATTTCCAAATGAGTCTTTATTTTCTTTTCCTGTTAGATTAAATACCAAGCTAAAACCTAATTCTTTAGAATAAAAATCTATGGTGTCTTTATATTGATGAGATATAAAATTATTATATACATACCATTTATTTTTATATAATATTTTTATGATTTTAGAATTTTGAGATTCCGGCTTACTATCATATATAAGTATAGGTATTGGTTTTGTGCTGTATGAAGAGTATACTAATGCCATTATAATATTATGAGTATATCTTGATGGAATTCTTCCTACAGTATTAAAAATCAAAATAGAACTTCTTTCATCTATAGTATTATCACTACCGGGTACTGTTAAATATCCTTTAGGAATACCAAAATAAAATGCATTATATAATGCTCTATTGCCTTTCCAATTTATCATAGAAGCATGAAAGTTTGTAAATTTAAAAGTTAATTCGCTATCTATTAAATTATTTATAGATGTTTCTAAATTGATTTTTGTATTTTCAAAATTAGGTATTTCTAAATTAAAAGCCCCTTCTGTTTTTTTGAATTGGCTTCTTATAAAATTATCATAGAAATCCAAAAAGTTTTTTTTATCTTCTTTTATTATAAAACCTTGAGAATCTCCGTCTAATATATTAAATGCATTATATGAGAAATATCTTCTCATGCCATATTTATACAATTTCCACAATATTATATTGTTATCATGAAATAGACACATATAAACAGTCTCTCTCATGTTATCATTAATTGCTATAGATTTTGGAATATTAGTAAAAGTTCCAGTATAATATGTGCCTCTCTTATTCATAATATTACCATTTTCAATAGTAGGAATATTATTTTTGGCAAAAGATTTATCAGGAACAATATTATAATTAATATATATAAATAAATATATAGATGATATTACAGCAATTATTATGAAAGCTATTAAAATATATTTTTTTATATAGCTTGCTGAATATTCATAATAATCATCATTTACTATTAAACGTTTTTTTATACGCATAACTCAGATTTATTTTCCTTTTCAATATCAGCTTTTACTTCCTCTTCGCTTCTTTCTCCTACTGAATCATCTAATAATTTATTCAAAGCAAATAAAGCAACTTCCAACTCATCATCTTTTGGTCTTTTAGTAGTGATTTTTTGAAGCAATAGGCCGGGTAATATTGCAAGTCTCATCAATGGAAAATTATAAAATATAAAACCCAATTTTAATAATTCATAAGATATTCCTGATACTATAGGAAGTAAAATTATATTCATAGCTAATACTGTGAGATTTCCTAAAATTTTCGGCGGGGTATATGAAGCATAAATATAAGAATATACAAAATAGCTTGTAAACATATAAAGAAGTATTGAAACAGTTAAAACCAAAAACATAAAAGTAGTGCCGCATCTTGGGTGTATAGTTGTATAATCTCTTATATTGTTTATATCAGGATTAAGCCCGTGTTCATAAGCATTAACAACCATATGCTCAGCACCATGATATTCAAATACTCTTCTCACATCGCTAAATAGAGAAATTATAAGTAAATATCCAATAAATATAGCTAATTTTATAACACCTCTTGTAAGATTGAATAATATAACATGTTCTTTTTCATTTATACCTATGAGAGTTGTAATGAAATACGGCAATGCTATAAAAAGTCCAACCGCAAAAGCTAAGGAAACCAACATACTTAAAGTCATAGCTGCACTTTCTTTTTTGCTGTTTTCTTCTTTGGATAGTTCTTTTTTTTCTTCTTCAAGTCCAGCAGTATTAGCAGAAAAAACCAAAGTCTTATAACCAAGTTTCATCATATCCACAAAGTTAACAATACCTCTAAAGAAAAACATTTTACTTAATTTGTTTGTATTAGCTTCTATCTTATGTTTTATAAAATCTATTTTTTTATTAGGCTTTCTAACAGCTACAACATAATGAGTTTTATTTCTAAGCATAATGCCTTCTATTACAGCTTGTCCGCCTACACCTTGTTTTATTCTATTTTCATCTAATTTACTTGCCATCAATAATTATCCTAAAATAAAAGTTGTAGTATATAATATAACAAATATATTATTTTTCAAGTGTGTAATTTTAATAGATATGATATTTACAATAAAAAAGGAAGCTCAAAAAATGAACCTCCTTTTTTTGTATTAATAATAATATTGTATTATTTGTTTTTTAGTACTACAGTCATTAATGAAGAAAGAGCAATAGCTTTCACACAATCACCAAGAATAAATGGAACACTTCCTTTCATTATAACTTCTGTTAAAGTGTATGGAGTTGCAACATTTGCAGACCAAATGTATAAACCTATCATACCGCAAATATGTATTATAGCAATTTGTGATACGAATAATATTATAGAAGTTTTTACAAAGTTTACAGCATTATTTTTCTCAGTATATTTACCTAATATTAAAGCACATAAAGCATAACCTACTAAATAACCAGTAGTAGCACCTAAAGCATTTGGAGCTATTGTAGAAGGAAGTCCCATAGAACCAGCTAATATAAATAAAGCAACAGAAACAAAAGCCCAGAAACCGCCAAGTGTTAAAGCACTAGCACATACAGCAAAAGTAGCAAAATTAATAGGTACAGGTGTAAATGGTAAATATATTTTTATTTGTGAAGCGATAGCTAAAGCAACAGCAAAAACTAAAGCAAGTGATAATTTTTTTACTATAGAAGCATCATTAATTAAATAAGCTCTAGCAGTATTATATCTTTTTAATATTGTAGTCATAATTTTTTAACTCCTTTTCAATTTTTATTAACCTAATATAGCAAGCAGTACACCGGCAGCAACAGCAGAACCAATTACTCCTGAAACATTAGGACCCATAGCATGCATAAGTAGGAAGTTGTGAGGGTTAGATTCCTGTCCAACTTTGTTAGCAACTCTTGCAGCCATAGGAACAGCTGATACTCCAGCAGCTCCGATAAGAGGATTGATTTTGTCTTTGCTGAATAAGTTCATAAATTTAGCAAGAAGTACGCCGCCTGCTGTACCCATTGAGAATGCTACTAAACCTAATACTAATATACCCAATGTTTCAAAACGTAAGAATTTATCAGCAGCTAATTTACTACCAACAGATAAACCTAACATTATTGTAACTATGTTAATTAACTCATTTTGGGCAGTTTTAGAAAGTCTTTCAGTAACACCAGATTCTTTTATTAAATTACCAAACATCAAAGCACCAATTAAAGGAGCAGCATCTGGCAATAATAAAGCAACAAGTATTATAACAGTAAGAGGGAAAATGATTTTTTCTCTTTTACTAACAGGGCGTAACTGTTTCATTTCAATTTTTCTTTCATTTTCAGTAGTTAGCCATTTCATAATAGGAGGCTGTATTATAGGTACTAAAGCCATATATGAATAAGCAGCAACCGCAATAGCACCCAACAAATGAGGTGAAAGTCTTGAAGCTGTAAATATAGCTGTAGGGCCGTCAGCACCTCCGATAATACCTATTGAAGCAGCATCTTTCAATGAGAAAGAAATTACTGGTATGTATGTAGATATTATCATAGCGCCAAGTAAAGTACCGAATATACCTATTTGAGCAGCAGCACCTAATAAAGCAGTTTTAGGGTTAGCAATAAGCGGACCGAAGTCTGTCATAGCACCAACACCGATAAATATGAACAATGGGAATAATCCTGATTCAATACCAAAAGTGTATATTTGACCCAAGAAACCGCCGCTGCTTATAGTAACAGGTATGCCATTCATAATCTCTACTACAGGTAAAGCCGCAATATTGGCAATAGGAATATTAGCCAAAATTCCTCCCATACCTATAGGGATAAGAAGAAGCGGTTCAAAACCTTTAGCTATAGCAAGATATACTAAAAGCAATCCTACACAAATCATGATAATGTTCTGCCATAGTGGAGCAGATTTTACTTTAATATCATTAAGTTTTGTTTGATACTTTTCTTGTTTACTTTTTTCAGCTTTTGCCTGAGCTTCAGCTATTTCTTTTTCAGTTCTAGGGAAAAGTCCTCCAAAAGCAGTGTTTCTAGCTAAAGAGATAAGCGATTCTTTTATATCAATAGGTTTATATTCTTCATTTTCTTGTGCTAAAACTACAGATGCCGTCATCAAGACAAGTGTAAATATTAAAAATATTCTTTTCATTCTTTTTCACTCCTTAAAACAAGCATCTATTATCCAACAATAGCCAATTCCTGACCAGCAACTACCGCATCACCCGGTTTAACTTTTAACTCTTTTACAACTCCATTAGCAGAAGATTTAATTTCAACTTCCATCTTCATAGCCTCTACAACTAATATAGTAGAACCATCTTTAACTTGTGTGCCAACAGGAGCAACTATTTTTAATACTGTACCAGGCAAACCAGCTGTAACAGGAGTAGCAGAACCGCTTGATGAAGCAGGAGCAGCAGATTGAGCAGCAGATATACCATCTTTAATAGTATAATCATAGCTTATACCATCAACTATAGCTTTACCATTTTCTATTTTTACTCCATAGCTTGAACCGCCAACAGTAATAGTAACTTCATTGCTTGTAGCTTTAACACCCTCAGAAGAAGCACCAGCATTCTTTCTAATACCAAGTTTAGCTTCACCTTTAAGGAATTGTATACCTTTTTCTTTACAAGCAGCAGCTATAAATACGTTTTCATCAGAAAGGTCTGTTATACCAGCATCTTTTAATGCTTGTTCAGCAGCTTTTCTTCCTTTTTTAGGATTTCTGTCATCTATATCCATAGCAAGCTCTGTAGTAGGCTGTAAACCTAATTGTTCGCTAGCTATTTTTACTATTTCTGGGTCTGGTGTAGAAGGAGTCTTACCAAAATAACCTAATACCATTTTTCCATAACCGTCAGCAATCTTTTTCCAATCGCCTTGCATTACATTGTTAAATGCTTGTTGGAAATAGAACTGAGATACAGGAGTTACAGAAGTACCGAAACCGCCTTTTTTAACTACTTCAGTCATAGCTTTAATAACTTCAGGGAAACGGTTCATTACATTAATATCTCTCATCATTTGAGTGTTAGCTGTTAACGCACCGCCAGGCATTGGAGCAAATGGAATCATAGGCTCAACAGTTCTACTTTCAGGTGGAAGGAAGTAATCTTTCATACATTCTTTGAATACTTCTTCAGCCTCTCTAATTTTGTCTATATCAATATCAAAATAGAAATCAGTGCCTCTTAAAGCATGCCACATAACTATTAAATCTGTAGAACAAGTACCGCCAGATACAGGAGCTAAAGAAACGTCTATACAATCAGCACCAGCATCTAAAGCAGCTTTATATTGTATAGCACCAATACCAGCAGTTTCATGACTATGCATTTGTATATGTACATCTTTACCTAAAATCTTTCTTGCTTCTTTAATAGTATCATAAACTACCTGAGGAGTAGTAGTACCAGAAGCATCTTTGAAACATACAGAGTCAAAATCTACATTGTCTTTAATTTGAGTTAATACTTTTCCGTAGAAAGCAGCATCATGAGCACCTTCACAGCCTGGAGGAAGAGCCATCATAGTAACACATACTTGGTGTTTTAAACCTGCTTCTTTAATACATTGACCGCTGTAAATTAAGTTGTTTACATCGTTTAATGCATCGAAATTTCTAATAGTTGTAATACCATGTTTTTTGAAAAGCTGAGCATGAAGTTTAATCATATCTCTAGGCTGAGATTCCAAACCAACAACATTAACTCCTCTTGCTAAAGTTTGTAGATTAACATCTGGTCCAACAGTTTTTCTGAAAGTGTCCATTACATCAAAAGCGTTTTCATTGTTGTAGAAAAATGCACTTTGGAAAGTTGCACCGCCGCCAGATTCAAAATATTTAACGCCAGCTTTTACAAATGCTTCTACAGCCGGCATAAAGTCTTTGGATAATACTCTCGCACCGTAAACAGATTGAAATCCGTCCCTAAATGCTGTTACCATAAATTTTACTTCTTTTTTTGCCATATTATTTTCTCCTTATACTTGTCCATTACTTTTTATTACTATGAACATGTGCTAAAGCTATAGCTATAGCAACCATTTTGTCATTACTCACAGATTGAACAGGTAATGCAGTTTGTTCTTCCTCTTTTTGAGGCATAATTTTATTTACTTGTGCAATAATAGCACTTACTAGTTTCATAACATAAACTAATATTATCAAGAACAATACTACTACGCCCACACCTATAAGCATTATTTGTAAGGCTTCTATGATACTTCCGTTCATGAAATCCTCCTCTTTTATTTTGGAAACATTATACAATATTTTACACATATATACAAGTATCTTTATACAAAATAAAAACTATATATCACAATATATTTGACTTTTATAGTATACTATATATAATATCAAAAATTTATTTGGATTTATTTAATGAATGTATTGTCTAAAGCTATAGCTGTTTTTGATTCTGGATTTGGCGGTATAAGCGTTTTAAAAAAATTGTTAAATGTTCTTCCTAATGAAAATTATATATATCTTGGTGATAATTATAATATACCATATGGAGATAAATCTAAAGAAGAAATAACTCAGTTATCTATAAAAATATTAGATTTCCTTATAAAGCAAGATTGCAAAATGGCAGTTATTGCCTGTAATACTATCACTGCTTCTTCTTATGATATATTAAAAGAAAAATATAATATACCTATAATAGAAATAATATCTAATGGGGTAGAGGATATTATTGATAATACTAAAAACAATAATGTCTCTATAATGGCAACAGAGTTTACGGTTCAGTCTAATGTGTATAATGATAAAATACTTAATTACAATAAAAAAATAAAAATTACTCAAGTAGCTTGTAAAAAATTATGCCCTATGATAGAAAATGATTGGTATAGTTATGATGATAGGCTTAAAGTTTTAGAAGATTATATAAAAAAAATAGATGATAATTCTGATACTTTACTTCTTGCTTGCACACATTATCCATTTATATTAGAAGATATAAAATCTATTGTAAACAGAAAAAAAACTAACATACAAAATATAATAGACCCAAGTACAAAAATAGCATTATCTATAAAAAAATATCTTATTGATAATAATTTAATTAATACTTCCGGCGGAAATTTAAAATTTTTTACAACGGGCAATAAAAAAGTTTTTAATGATTTTATTTCTCGATATATAAAAATTAATTATGAATTAGAAAGAATTGTATTATAGAAATTATTTATTTTTCTCTAATTTGTTTTTTACGAAACTGCTTAATATATTTAATTGTTCTGGATTTGTTTTAGAAGCTTCTAAGTTTTGGCTTTCTATCTCTTCATAAACCTCTTTTCTAAATATTTTTACATCTCTTGGAGCATTGATGCCTAATTTTATTTGATCGCCTCTTATATCAACAAGCATGATTTCTATGTTATCGCCTATAACAATGCTTTGATTGATTTTTCTAGATAGTACAAGCATATATCAACTTTTCTCCTCTTTTTTATTATTATTTTCAGCATTGTTTTCTGCAAATATAGAATGTCTTGTATTATATTTATCTCCAATAACTGTACATTGTCTCGCTTTATGATTTCTAATATTAAAAACTATTGGAGCTATTAAGTTAGTGCTCATAGCTTTGAAATTGTTATTTGGTATTGTTACTATTGTAAGTAAGTGTATATCTTCTTCTTTTTCAATTTCCAATAATTTTATATCATTATCATGAACATCTGGCTTATAATCTTTAAATACCAGAAATGGATCTATCAATATAAAACATATATTTTTATCATCTTTAGATTGAAGTATTTTGAAAGTACCTTCCTCGTCCATATTTAGCAAATAAAACTCATCATAGTCCTCAAATGCTAATATGCTTCCGTTAAGGTGATATAAATTGTTATCAGAAACTTCTACTTTTCCTAATATTCTAGATTCTATTTCTGGCATTAAATATTTTCCTTTAAGTTTATTATTATTTTAATAGTTTATTATCTCATATAATCTAATAATGTTCTTCCCAACAACTTTCCTGTAGTTTGTAAAGTTGCATTATGAGCATATTGCCACATATTGAAATTAACAATCTCTTCAGCATAATCAATATTTTCATTTTTTGCTAAAGCTTCATCTATTGCAAATTTTTGGTCTTCAAAGCTATTGTAACCCATATCGAGTCTTGTTACTTTTGAAGAAGCATTAGCCTGAACAGTTGTAATATTATCTATAGCACTATCTATATATCCTAAAGCTTCACTGCCTATAGCTCTAACATCATCGTTAAGCATAGCATCTCTTAAATATATCAAACTCTCAAATAAAGATTTACCGGAAATAACAGCACTAGGTTCATAATTGTTTTCTGGAATGTTTCCTGCTCCTTGCCTTACTAAACCTATATCTTGTAATACAGTGCCGCCTTTTAAATCTTGTAAAAGTATTTTATGAGGAGTAGATGTTTTTAATTGTATAACTTTAGCTCCGCCTCTTAAATCTCCTATAGTAGCACTAACATTTCCATTAGCATCATTTATTCTCTGAACTATAGCTTCAATATTATCGCCTTGCTTTATGTTTATAACCATATCATCTATCATAATATCTTGGTTTTCTGAAGCAACATAATTGCCTGCATCAACTGTTGATATTATTTCCATATTTGTACCCCAAAAAGCATAGTTTCCGGGAGTACCTACATTTATATATTGACCATTTTCTATTTCTCTGTTTTGTGCATTAGCATCACCTTCATACATTACTGTTTGAATTATTGAACGTCCTGCTTTTTCATCATGTCCGTATAATGCTCTAAATGGTGCAGTTTTTACACTTGTGCCAGAGAATATAAACTCTCCTTTGCTTTGAGTTTTAGATATATCGTATATTCTCTCTATCATTTCTTCTACTTCCATAGCCATTTTAGCTCTGTCTTCTGCAGAATATGTGCTGTTTGCACCTTGTACTGCTAAGTCTCTTGCTCTTGCTAAGGCTTGTGTAATAGAACTCATTGAATCATGTGCCACGCTTAATCTTTCTTTACCGTCTACTATGTTGTTTTGATATCTATCTAATGATGATTTTCTTGTTCTGTAATAAATAGAATTGATTGTGGATGTAACATTTTCATGTGGTCTTTGTACTCTTTGACCTGTAGATAGCCTTGTTTGAGATGCTTCCATTTCACTATAATTTTTTTTAATACTGCTTATAGCTCTATTATATTGGGCTTGCTCTGTAACTCTCATATTTTTAACTCCTAATTAAAAAATATATATCATCCCAGTTTGTTTTATCGTCATAATGCAAATTTGTTTTATTATTTTTTTATTTTATTGAAGATTTTTTATTATTATTTTTAAATATATAAATAAATATATTTTGTTATATAAGTTTTTGTTTTATTCAACTTTTTCCCAAATTTAATGGAATACCAAAAGAACATTTTCACTTATTTATTAAAGAATCTCAATTTAGATTTAATAATCCAAAAGTTGAAAAACAGTTGGAAATTATATATAATTTAACAAAAAAGGATCTTTTTTAGTTATCTAGGACAGCCCCTAAATTAATAAGAATTAGATTATAAATTTTTTAATAATGTAATTTTACTATTTTATCTTCTTTATATTTTTTCTTAAGTAGTTTTTTATGTATATATAGATAAGAATATATATTAGAAATTTATCATGATTTTAAAATATTATTAATATAAAATTATACTTCATATCTTTTAAGTTAGTTTTTTAAATTTATTCAGAATCCGCACCCTTTATATTTTATAGTTTTATTTTGGAATTTTTACTTTTATTATATTTAATACTCACATATAAATTACATCCCCTCATATATATACTTATCATCAGATATATAAGAAAGCCCGAATCTCCTGTATACAATATTGAAAGAATCACTAGCAGGATTTATACTAGGACCTTCTCCTTCCTCAGTGCATACAGCTATAGTGCCGTCTCTTAATATTTTTACGCTCTGTCTGAAGCTTGTTTTATTTGGGGGCACTCCAAATTCATTGGTTACTAAGCTCCATGTTCTGCCTTCATCTTTGCTTATGGATAAACTCATAGCATTTTTTACTGTAACTGTACTGCCGTTCGGGTTTCTCCACTTTCTATCAGGTATAGAATGAATTAACACTAAGCCGTTAAAAGACATGCCGTTTTCAGTAAATTTGATACTGTCCATAGAAATACTGCCGCCGCTGCTGTTGCTAAGCCCTGATACATTTTCTTCTTTGATAGAATTATCCTGCAGACTGCCTGCCGATGCCCAATATAACTTTCCATTCCCATCATAAATATTATTTGGGATTTTAGGCATAGCAGCTATAAGCAAGCTTCCGTCTTTTCTTTCAAGCATTACTCTTGCAAATTGATAACCTGCTGTATAAATCATTTTAGGACCTAATGCCCAATTATTACCTTTATCTTTAGAATAAAGCATAGCAGTACCTTTAGAATCAGCGTCTGTATCTTTCTTATAGTCTATCATGCATACAAAAGTGCCGTTTCTTAACATAAGCCCTCTTCCCGCAGAAGTACAGAATCTATTGTACCCTTCTTTTGTAAGCGGTTCAAAAACATTTGTATCTATATCTGCCCATTTTGTCCATGTTCTGCCTTGATTAGTGCTTCTGCTTACGGATAATTTTGTGATATCATTAGCATTCCCTCCGCCGTATCCTGGAGATCCTTCAGTAGCCAATACTATGACATCATCACTGCCTGCAGTAAAGACAACGGGCGACCCATGAGAACCTTTAGGCGTAAAAGACGAATTGCCGCCTATATTTTTCTCCTCTGAAAAATCTTTAGCATTATCAGAAATCATCACTTTAATATTTACTATATTATTCCCATCTACAGATATTATATTACTGCATCGCTGATCAAGCTTTTCACATACCATTAATAAACGTTGGCCTGCCTCTGATATGACAGGTGAGTTATATTCAGATATATAAGAACCCCTAATCAGATAATTATTATCATTTAATTCTTTATGCTCCGAAGGAAGCTTCATCCAATCCTTATCCTTTCTCACATAGAAATCAGAATATATATAATCGGTTCTGCAGCTCAATACTGCAAAAAATATTAAAATAAAAAAATATTTCATTTTCATCATAAATTAACATGAAATAAAAGGGGTACATATTATACCCCTTCTATATATTAAACTCACAAATAATTATTAATTACCTGTTTTTTCTGCAAGAAACTTCTGAGAGAATCTTCTGACTGTAACTCTATAATGGGTATCACCATTGCCGTTATTGCCTTCTTCACTAGCTATAATTATAGTGCCGTCATCAAGCATATCTACAGAAAAACTTCCGCCTATTTGAGTAGAGCCATCTCTAAAAGTGTCGTCTAATACAAAATATTGTCCTTGAAGATTTATTTGTTCATCTGTAAGAGCATAGTACATATCTCCATTATTTCTCTTAGCACTTGCAAATATGTACTTTTTACTTCTTCCTTCAGTAACTACAATACTGCCATCAGTGTTTTTTGTTATAGCATATCCTTCTTTGCCATACCACTTATCTGTAAGAAAATATCCGAAAGCATTTAAACCAGATTCTAATTTTTCAACTTCATTATTAACATTACCTACTTGTCCTAAAGCTAATTTATTACCACCACTGCCGCCATAAGGAGAAACTATAAACTTATCTTTAGTTATAAGCTTAGCTTCTTTATGTCTGCTTGTTATGCCATCAACTGTTGTAAAAATACCTTGAGGCTGGCTAAAAATCTCCCAAGTTACTTCATCATTATTTAGAGTGCCTTTAAGAGGCGTATAACTCATAGCATCATACACATCATTTATAGTACCTTGATAAGAAGTTATAACAGAAAAATACAAATTGCCATCAGTAGTATCAACTACGCCTCTGCCTGCCTGTGTTCCTATAGCATTAAATTTTTTACTGTTTATTTCCATTCCATTAGTAATAATATTATTATTAGTTATTTGTTTCCAATCAGTCCAAGTAAAACCGCCATTATTATCATATGTACCTACTATATAGTCTATTTTTTGTGTTTTATCAGTGTTATATGTTCTTGCTATTCCTGATCCTGATGTAGCTGCTATAATTATTTTGCTCTCTTTTTTAAATACTACAGGAGCTGCATGTGCTTTATTAAAATCTGTAGTAATATTTTTATCTTTATTTACATATCTTTCTTCGCTCCAAGTTTTTCCTCCGTCTTTGCTGTAATGATAAATTACATCTACAACATGCTCTCCGTCTATACCTACATCGTTAGCTGCACCGGGACTTTTCCATCTTTTCTCTGCGAAAAGAATTATCTGGCCTTTACCCATAGAAACAACAACAGGGTTTCTAACATAATCTTCACCAGATTTTGTTGCAGGCTCTTTTATAAGTATGTACTTATCATTAACTATTTTTTCATAATCTTCAAAAAGACCTGTATCTTTGTCTGCACCCTCTGTATTATCCTCATCTAAGCTTGGAGGATTATTGTTCCCCATAGGATTAGTGCCTGCTTTCTTACAGCTAACAAACACTAAGCTTAAAGCCATAAGTAAAGATAATAAATAAATAATCTTTTTACTCATATAAAAATCTCCCTATAAAAAATAAATTTAATTTATAAAATAAAAAACTATATTTTAGGCTATAGTTTTTATTTTCTGATGCAATGCCGAAAGAAAAGGCATTAAGTGTAAAGTATAAATTTTTAAGACTGTAGACTGTAGACTGTAGACTGTAGACTGTAGACTGTAGACTGTAGACTGTAGACTGTAGACTGTAGACTGTAGACTGTCTGTAATTTTTATCAATCTGTTAGTTCTCATACTCATTAGTATAATCCAAAATTAAAATTATGTCAATATTATTGAAATAAAAACCGCTAAACATCTGTAAAGCAATTTATTATTTCCAATTATAATATAATAAAATAAAAATTAAAGTCAAACAAATTTTAATAATTGTTTAGGAGCCATACATATTGCACGTTTTTTAGTTTAAAAAAAGCAGGTATTCCTTATAATTTAATTAACTAAA
>NZ_CAKVGN010000019.1 GCF_934747485.1 uncultured Brachyspira sp.
TTTAGTTAATTAAATTATAAGGAATACCTGCTTTTTTTAAACTAAAAAACGTGCAATATGTATGGCTCCTAAACAAATATTTTACTATAATAGTATTGTATAAATATTTAAATATGTTATAGTTAATTTAGATGTATATAAGGAGCAAAGAATGGATAAAGTAAAGGCTGTATTAATAGAAAGCGATTCTAATATTATAGAAAAATATAAAAATGGGCTTTCAGCATCTTTTGATATAAGCACTTTTAAAGATACTCATTCATCTATGTCATATATTATAAAAAATAATGTAGATATTTATTTCTATATGATTAGATATAATGAAAAAGATGAAAATAGTATTAGTTTTTTTGCTGATAAAATAAAAGATATTAATCCTCAAATAAAGTTAGTTATTATAGAAACAGAAGATAATTTTAATAAAGATAAATATCCTTATGCTATAGTTTTTAATAATAAATCAGAAATGGCTCATATTAATGATATCCTTTTACAGTATGTCAATAATAATGACAGCTCGCAGAGAAGACAATATTCAAGAGTAAATTGGCCTCTAAATGTTATAATAGCATATAAAGACAAAATGCGTGGAACTATGGAAAGAAATATATTATCTATAAGCGGTAATGGAGCATATATTCGTTCTGATATTAATATTCCAAGTAAAGGCGAGATGCTTGGCCTTACCATTTCTTTTAGAGATTTTAAATTGTTTACAGAAGCTAAGGTAGTTTTTATTAATAATGGTACAGAAAGACCTAATTTCCCTAAGGGGTTTGCTGTACAATTTATTGATATAGGAATGGCTTCTCAGAAGATTATAGACCAAATTATAAGAGATAAATTATTACAAGAAATATTGATAGAATATGAAGATGAACATTTCTCATCATAATTAAAATTAAAGTGGCTATAGAAGAAGAGAAACGAATTTTAAGAAAATCATTAAAACTTATACGAAGTAAGTTAGACAGCAAATTTATAGAGAGTAGGGCTATAGCAATTACTAATAAATTCTTTAGCATAGTGGATATAAATAAATTTAGAGAAGTTTGTTTATATATAGATTTTGCAAACGAAGTTCCCACAAAAAATATTATAGAAAAACTGCTGAATAAAAATATTAAAGTGTCAGTTCCTTATATAATAGATGACCATAATATGAAATTGAAATACATAGAAGATTATAATAAGGATATTAATTTTAATACAAAGTTTGGCAATGGGGAGCCTTTTTTACATTGTAAAGATTGTAATATAGAAGAGATATCTATGTTTATAATACCAGCTTTAGGTTTTGATGAACATTGTAACAGAATAGGCTTTGGAAGAGGGTATTATGATAATATTTTAAAAGAAAATAGAAACGCCTTAAGAATAGGGCTTTCTTATGATTATCAAATACTGCCAATATTGCCTAAAGATGATAATGATGAAATATTAGATATTATAATAAGTGAAAATAAAGTAATAACAGCAATATTTTAATTTTCTATATTTTCTTCTGTGTCGTCATCGTCTCCGACTATTAATTTCTCTAAGTCAAGAACAACTAATAATTTATCTTCTAATTTAGCAACGCCTTTAATGTACTTTTGACCTATTCCGGATAACATAGGAGGAGGAGGCTGTATATTAGAAGTAGCAATAGATACTACTTTAGAAATTGCATCTATAATAATTCCCATATCTACATCATCTATTTTTACGATAATGATGCCGGTATTTTTTTCTCCCTCATTTTCATCTAAATTAAATCTCTTTTTTAGATCGACTATTGGTATAATATTTCCTCTAAGGTTAATAACGCCTTCAACATAATCTGGAGCATTAGGTATAAGCGTGATTTTTTCCATTTTAATAATTTCTTTAGCCTGCATAATGTCTATAGCATATTCATTATTGCCTAATTTAAAAGTAACTAGGTTAATACTATTTTCTACATCAACCTTATTTTCATTATTTTCAACAGGTTGTTGTTCTATTTCAGCCATATATAACGCCTCCATATAATTTTTGCAGTTATTAGATTATCGGAAATATATTTGCAAAATTAATAAATATTGTTTTTATCATTGGTAGCATATTTTATTATGTTTTTATTAAAAAGTCAATGAATATACATGTAGATATAGTTGCTGTATATTTGTATATGGTTTTTAATAAAAATAAATTAAAACTTATTCTGTAAATATACCCCCCTATACCATACTTGAATTTTATTTTAAATATATTATAATTATATTGTTAGATTATTGTAACATTTTATAAAAAATAGTAAAATATGTTTTATATAGAGGTTTATATATATGAAAATGACATTAAAAATAGGAGGCATGCACTGTGCTGCATGTTCAAGAGCTGTAGAGAGGGCATTAAAAAAAACAGATGGTATTGAAGAAGCCAATGTTAATATAGCTACAGAAAAAGCTGTGTTTAGCTATAATGAAAAGAAGATTAAATATGATGATATAGTTAATGTTATTGTAAAAGCAGGATATCAGGTTTTGGGCAAAGAGGAAGACCCAGCCGTTGTAAAAGCAAGAGAAATAAAGGAACAGAAAATAAGGCTTATAGTTTCAGCAATATTTTCTATACCTTTATTTTATATATCAATGGCTCCTATGGTGAGTTTTGTTAAGTTTCCAATACCTAATTTTTTGGTGCATCATCTTAATCCGCAAGTTTTTTCTATAGTTGCGATATTTTTATGTGTACCTGTTATGATATCAGGTTATAAATTTTACACATTAGGTTTCCCAGCACTTTTTAGAGGAAGCCCTAATATGGACTCACTTGTGGCAATAGGAACAACTGCGGCATTTACTTATAGTATTTATTCTACTGTTTTGGCATTTATGGGGCTTAATCCTCATGGGGACAATCTTTATTATGAATCAGCTGCTGTTATAATCACATTAGTTCAGTTTGGAAAATATTTAGAAGCAAGAAGCAAAGGAAAGACAGGAGAAGCTATTAAAAAACTTATGGGGCTTCAGCCTAAAACTGCTACTATAATAAAAGATGGAGAAGAAAAAGAGATAAAAATTTCAGAAGTAAAAGTTGATGATATAATATTAGTTCGTCCGGGAGAGAAGATTCCGGTTGATGGTGAAATAATAGAAGGTTATAGCAGTGTTGATGAATCAATGCTTACAGGGGAGAGCATACCTGTTGAAAAGAGTGTAGGCGATAAAGTAGTTGGTGCTTCTATAAATAAAACAGGAAGTTTCAAATTTAAAGCTCAAAAAGTAGGGGCTGATACTGCATTAGCTCAAATTATCAAACTTGTAGAAGATGCTCAAGGTTCAAAAGCTCCTATTGCACATATTGCCGATGTTGTGTCATCATATTTTGTGCCTGCTGTAATAACTATAGCATTAATATCTGGTATAATTTGGTTTATAGCTCTTCACAATTTTGTATTTTCTTTAACCGTATTTGTATCTGTGCTTGTTATAGCTTGTCCTTGTGCTTTGGGGCTTGCTACTCCTACTGCAATAATGGTTGGTACTGGAAAAGGTGCTGAACTTGGAATACTTTTTAAAAATGCTGAAGCTTTAGAAGTTTCAGGTAAAATAAATGCTGTAATGTTTGACAAAACAGGTACTCTTACAGAGGGAAAGCCTTATGTTACAGATATTATTTCTGATGATAAAGATAAACTTCTCTTAATAGCTGCAAGTGCTGAAAATGGAAGCGAGCATCCATTAGGTGAGGCTATAGTAAGAGAAGCTAAAGAAAAAAATATAAAACTTCTTAACATAGAAAATTTTAAAGCAATAGCAGGTTTTGGAATAGAAGTATTTATTGATAATAAAAAAGTTTTAATGGGCAATGAGAAACTTATGAACAAAGAAAATATCAATATAGAAAATTATAATTCATATATGGATAAGCTTTCAAAAGAAGGTAAAACTCCTATGTATGTTGCCTATGACAATAAACTTTTAGGAATAATAGCAGTTGCTGATAAATTAAAAAATGAAAGCATTGAGGCAATAAAGAGACTTCATAAACTTGGAATAAAAACAGCAATGATAACAGGCGACAACAAAAACACAGCCAACTCAGTTGCAAAAGAAGCTGGAATTGATATTGTATTTGCAGAAGTTCTTCCAGAAGAGAAATCTAATGAAGTAAAAAAACTTCAAGATGAAGGATTTACTGTTGCTATGGTAGGCGATGGTATAAATGATGCTCCTGCTCTCACTCAGGCTAATGTTGGTATTGCTATTGGAAGTGGTACTGATGTTGCAATTGAGAGTGCTGATATAGTATTAGTAAAATCAAACACTAATGATGTTGTAACTGCCATAGAATTAAGCAAGGCTACCATGAGAGATATAAAACAGAACTTATTTTGGGCTTTTTGCTACAATGTAATAGGCATACCAATTGCGGCAGGAGTTTTGCATGTATTTAGAGAGCCTTTGATAGCTTCTTCTATAGGAGGATTTTTAACTGCTATTATGGGTAAGGATTTACTTCTCAATCCTATATTTGCTGCTCTTGCTATGAGTTTAAGTTCTGTTTCTGTGGTTACTAATGCTTTGAGATTAAACTTTTTTAAACCAAGCAAATAGGCTTTATTTTTTAATATATTTAGTTTTTTATTCATATTTTACTCCATTAATCCATGTAATTTTATAATTTACATGGATTATTTTTTTATAATTCTTTCAACGCACGCAGTGTAAAGCTAATAAACAATAATAGATTAAAATTCAAATTTTACTAAAAAATAAAATTTTATTTACCGTGCGTTAATTAATGTGCAAATTTAATTAACACTTGGGTGGGGGCTATAATTTCTAATATAGCAGTAAAAAGAAATGTAAGTGATAATTTTTAATTAGATAGAAGATATAAAGGGCGGGGATATAAATAAAATTTATTTGCAAAACATTAATGTAAACAACATGATTTTTTATACAAAAAATTATTAAAAAAATAAATTATCATAAACTTTTAACTTCCCAATTCGTCTAATAAAGTAAATAGCATGCTATATTATCTCAATAAAAAATTGCTTTGCAACATACAAATTAACTAATTTTGTAATGGGAGGTAAATTATAGATGAAAAATATAATAAAAATATTCATAGATATAATAATGACTATTCTTTTTTTTGTTTTATTAGCATATAACCTAACAGGCCGTACCATGCATGAATATTTGGGATTTTTAATTTTTGCTTTTTTTATACTTCATCATATACTAAACTTTAATTGGTGTAAAAATCTCTTTAAAGGTAAATATAATTTAACGAGATCATTAAATACATTCATAAATTTTATGCTTTTTATATGTATGCTTGGATTAATTATAAGCGGAATATTGTTTAATAGAGATGTAGTAGAATTTTTTAATCTTAGTAACATAAAAGTACTTAATAAAAAAGTGCATGTAATTTGCAGTTACTGGGGATTTATATTTATGTCTGCACATTTAGGAATGCATTGGGGTATATTTATAAATATGAGTAAAAAATTTATAAATATAAATAAACAAATATGCATAACAATAGCTTTATTAATAGCTATATATGGAATAGTTTCTTTTATAAAAAGAGATTTACACAACGTAATGTTTTTATTTACAAGACTTCCAGACTATGAAGAGCCGGCTATATTTTTCTTTATGGAGCATATTGCTATAATGGGGCTATTTATATTTATTAGTTATTATTTGCATATATTAAGCAATAGATTAAATAATACTAATTAATGAGCAAGAAATCTTTCAAATAAAGCAAATAGTATTATAAATTTATTTATATAATTTTTAGTAGATTTTATATTTTGTAATCTTTACTATTAGTTTTATTTTGAAAATGAATTAAAAGTTAATTTATTTAGGCTAAGCAAATAATTAGAAATTAATTTTTATATTATAGTTTCAAACTGCCATAAATATTTTTATGGCGGTTTGTTATTTTTTATAGCTTAAAAATTAAAATTATTCTTTTTGTTTAATACCTGTCTTAAGCCTTCTTTAGCCTGACTATCTCCGCCATTATAATTTAAAGCATTTCTATAACTTTCTTCTGCATTATCCAATTCATCTAATCTAAAATAGCATTTACCTAAAGCCAAATTAATATCAAACATCTCTTTTTTATCTTCTGCTATAGATAAAGCTTCACTATAAGCGTATATAGCATCATTATATTGAAGTCTTCTATAACAATAATTTCCATAAAGCATATAATTTTCTACTTTAGGAGACATTTCTATAAGTGATCTATAATATGAGCTTGCTTCATTATATGAGCGGATCTCTTCCATCATGGTAGCTAATGTTTTCCAAGCAGTTTCTCTTATAAATGTAGTGTTATTTTCATCATTAGCTGCTACCAATAGAGATTCATTTGCTTTTTTATATTCTCTATTTTTATAATACAGCATACCAGCTCTATATAAACTCTCTCTGTCGTCTGGATATTTTGATAATGTATAATTATAATAATTCAAAGCCTCATTATAATTACCTATGCTTTCATAATATATAGCTAAAGTTCTGCTAGGGAAAGCATTGCCTATAGATTCTTTTATTGAATTTTCAAGCAGTTTAATTCCTCTGTCTGAATTGCCGTAATATAATTCTAATTCTCCCAATCTTGGTTTAAATATTGCTTTATTAGTTTCTATAGTATATATCTCTTTGTAGTATCTTAAAGAAGTAGTAAATGATTTTTGTCTATAAGTAATATCTGCAAGTCTCTCTAAAGCAGTTTTGTATAAATCATCTTTTTTATCTAACATAATTATTTTTTTATAATTATCTTCAGCTTCGTCTAAATTATTTCCCTTATAGTAGGCGTTTGCAAGAAGTCCTATAGCTTCATAAGCATTAGTATAATTTTTTATTTTAGATAGTTTATAATAATATTTTACAGCCCTATCATAATCATTTTCTTCTTCATATAAATTACCCAAAGCTATAATAGTATCAATATCATTAGGATTCTGATTCAATATCTGCTCATAAACTTTTTTAATAGAATCATAATCTTCAACTTGTTCATATACCTTTACTAATCTCTTTACAGATTCTACCTGTGTTTTAGAATTAGCCAAGCTTTTTAAATACATTTCTATAGCACTATCAGTATCTCCAGCTATAACATATATATCACCAAGCACATTAGCAGCCATATCAGCATACTCATTATTGCTTTTTCTCACTAACTTGCTTAAAGTATCATAAGCCAAACTTTGCATTCCTTCGTTTAGGGCTATAATACCAACATTAAACATAGCCTCATCATTTTCTTCAAGTTTAAGCACTCTTTCATAATACCCTTTAGCTAATCGAGGTAAATCTCTGTCCATATAAAATTTACCTATAGTAAGCAGGGTAGGTACATAGTTTGAATTAATAGATAATGCTTCTTCTAATGTTACTAAAGCATCATCATACATCTCCATATTTAAATATGTAATTCCTATATTATGTTTTAATTCTTCATCGAAATACAAAGAATTGCTAACAGAACTAAATATTCTCAAAGCTTCTTCATAATTTTGTGTATCATTATATATTTTACCTAATAAAATATTTGCTTCATATTCTTTTTTTGGGTCTATAGTTGTTGCTATTTCTTTTTTTAATATTGATTTTGCTTTATTATAATCTTTTTTTCTATAGTATTCTTGTGCTAAAGTGTATTCATCTACTATTCTTGGGTTTAATTTTATTTTTCCTTGGTTAATAGCTACATTTAAAGATATTATAGAAATTAAGCCCAATGCTCCTATAGATAATATAAATACAAAGATTCGTATGCTTTGAAGTTTTTTTTCAATTTTTTTATTGTATATCTTCTTCTTGTATTGCATCTAAAATCCCATTAACAAATTTATAAGCATCTTTGTCGCCAAATATTTTAGCTATTTCCACAGCTTCATCTATTATCACAGATTTTGGTATATCTTTTAAATATATAAGTGAATATATAGACATTCTTATTATAGATTTATCTACGTATTGTATTCTTGAAATATTCCAATTTTTAGAATATTTCTCTATAATGCTGTCAATTTTTTGTAAATTATTTATAGTTCCTTCAACGAGTTCTTTAGTAAAACTATTATTAGCAGCTTTTTTATCATCATATTCAAAATTAAAAAGTTCATTTATATTTACTTTTTTTTCATTTATCTCGTATGAATATAAAGCCATAACTGCATATATTCTTGCCTGTCTTCTTGTTCCATATTTTGATAAATCTAAATCTTTTATTTTTTCTTTAGATTTTACAATTACTTTTTTCTTAATAGCTTTTTTAGGTGCTTCAGTATTTACTTCTTCATTATTGTTGTTTATTTCTTCAGACATATATTTCCTAGCCCAAATTAGTTTTCTGTAATTATTTTCGGCAATGATATGCTTAAAAAATAATTACAAATTGTATTTTTATATATATAATATTAATAAATATTTATAAAATTAGTAGCAGAAATTTTAATTATTTTTTGAAGTAAAAACTTAAAAGTTTATTTATAAATATTTTTATCAATAAACTTTATTATATATTAAGACTTATTTTAATTAAGTGAAAGCATTAAAATTTATAAAAGTTATAAAAAAAAAAATCTTATATTTTAGAATAAAAAATAAAGGGAGATGTTATAATAACAAACTCCCTTTTAATTTTTATGTTAAGAATCCAAGAACTCTTTTAATTCTTTCTTTTTGGAAGTTGCTCTTAATCTTCTTATTGCCTTAGCCTCAATCTGTCTTATACGTTCTCTTGTAACCTTAAATACATATCCAACCTCTTCTAAAGTATGATTGTATCCGTCATCTAATCCATAACGCATTCTAATAACTTTCTGTTCTCTTTCAGGCAAATTGTCAAGCAAAGAATCTATATGCTTTCTTAAGATTTTAAAAGTAGTGATATTTTGAGGGCTTTCAAACTCTTTATCTTCAATAAGCTCTCCAAGTATAGTGTCTTCTTCATCGCCAATAGGAGCATTCAAAGACACAGGGTCTTTAGCAACATTTCTTACACTTTTTACTCTGCTTTCCGGCCAGCTTAAAGCTCTTGCTATTTCTTGTATAGAAGGCTCTCTTCCATACTGCTGCATATATTGTCTTAATACCCTTGTTACTTTGTTTATTTGTTCTATCATATGAACAGGTACTCTTATAGTTCTCGCCTGATCGCTTATAGAACGAGTGATAGCTTGACGAATCCACCAAGTAGCATATGTTGAAAATTTGTATCCTTTTTTATATTCAAATTTATCAACAGCCTTAATAAGTCCAATATTTCCTTCCTGTACTAAATCAAAGAAATGAAGACCTCTGTTAGTGTATTTTTTTGCTATAGATATAACAAGTCTTAAATTAGCCTTAACAATATGGTCTTTTGCCTGAGCAATTTTTCTTCTTGAAGAATCGATTTTTCTTACCCATTCAACCAAAGTTTCTTTATCTGTGCGAACTTCGTCATAGATATCAGCCATACGAACTTGAGAATTATGAAAACTTGTTAATACTGCTTTTATAGCCTCTGGCGTAATATTAAACTCATCAACAAGTCTAGTATATATTTTTTTGTTTCCGCTTTCAATTTCATTGTAGTAATTTTCAAAATCACTTATCTCTTTACCGTATCTCTTTTTTAATTTCTCAAAATACTCTTCTATCTGATTAATTCTATGCAAATAAAACTTTAATTTCTCTGCTATTCTATCGATTTCCATTCTATTAAGCTTTACTTTGCCTAATAGTTTTACTATATTTTCTTTTATCTCATTTTGTTCATTTGTAAGAGTTTTTATAGTTTTTTGCGTAGTAGCTTTTTTTATTCTTTTATCTAAAGCTAAATATTTTTCTGCTAAATCAACATACTCTTTTTCAAAGTTTTTATACTTTCTCTCTAATTTTCTTTTTTCTTGTGTAGAGACATTATATATTCTTGGCGGTTCTAATATCTCATGTATAGATACTTTTCCATTTTTTACATATTTAATAGTGTTTAAAACTTCTCCTACTACTAAATGCGTATTTAATATAATAGACTCTATTTCAGATTCTCCGAGTTCTATTTTTTTAGAATATTCTACCTCATCATCATGAGTAAGAAGATCAACTTTGCCTATCTCTTTAAGATAAAGTCTTATAGGGTCATCATTGTTTCCAACTTTATCCTCTACATGTATAAATCTTGCAGCCTCATCAATTTTATTTTGATTTTTGGAAAGGCTTTCAAATTCTCTCTTGTCTTCAACAATGACAATCTTTCTAGCATTTAATAATTGAAAAAGTATGTCCATCACATCTGTGTCCATATTGTCTATGGCCGCATTTATCTCTTTGAACGTAAGATATTTGTTTGTGTTTCCTTTTTCGAGCAATTTTCTAATTTTTTCATTATTTTTAATTAGAAGATCGCAATCCTCTTCAATCATCATAATCACTTCCTTGATATAGTTTTTCCTTTTGCTTATTTAGTAAATGTATTTCACGGGCTTTATTACATATAGCTTCAAATCCTTCATTACTGTGGAGCGTTGCAGTTTTTAATACTTCCTCCCTCCTATAGTCTATATCCCCGCTTTTTATCTTTACAATAAGCTCGTCTAATTTTTCTTGTATATTATCTCTATACAACTTTTCCTTGCTTCTTATCTGATTAGCTATATGCTCATTGCCTAATACATTAAGAGCATCTTCAGCTGTTGCATCTTTATTAAGAGTTAAGAGCCTTATATAAAATTCTCTTGTGATATCTTTTTTAATAAGATCTACACCTATCTCTTTCTCTGCCTCTTTTATTAAAGATGGATTTAAAGCAAGTAAATATATTAAACTATTTTCATAGTAAAATTTATTGTCTTTTACAGTTTTTGGTGAAGCAGAAACAATTTTTGTGTTTTGAGCTTTATTAGTCAAAGTTCTTAAATAATCTCTATTGAAAGCATCTCTGTCAATAGAAAGTTCTGATGAAATATGAGAAATTATCATTTGTTTTTCTGTCTCACTTTTCAAAACATCTAAATACTTATAAAATAGCTTTACTATATATAGTTTTTCTTCTATAGTAAGTAAGCTTATATCTTTATTAACTGATGTTTTTAATAAAAAATCATACCAAGCAAGTTTTTTATTATATAGTATATCAAAACCATTAGCGTTATTGATAGTAAAAAACTCATCTAAATCTTTAGTAGATTCTATCAATAGTATAGTCAATTTTAAGTCAAACTTCAATAGTGTTAATATAGCCATTTTAGTAGCTTTTTGCCCAGCCTCATCATTATCCAAAGCTAAAACTACGTTATTTGTATATTTTTTTATTTCTTTTGCATGTTCTTCTGTGATGGCGGTACCCAAACTTCCAACTGTGTTTTTTATATTCATTTTGTGGCAAGCAATTGTATCCATATAGCCTTCTACCAGTATCACTTCATCTTTCTTCATTATATGTGTTTTAGCTATATTTATGCCGTATAGAGCAGATTTCTTTTTGAATATTAAACTCTCTTTTGAGTTTAAATATTTTGGCTCTTTTCCATCAATGCTTCTACCTCCAAAGCCTATAATCTCTTCTCTTTCATTGACTATCGGAAACATTATTCTATTTATAAATGTATCATAAAAATGATTTGGATTATTTTTGCTTATGCTTGCTAATCCTAAAGCATTTATATTATTTGTACTTATATTATTTTCGTTTAAAGCTTTAATCAAAGCATTCCAACTTGGAGGTGCATATCCTATTTTGAACTCTTTTATAATTGAAAATGGTATTTTCCTTTTTTTTAGATAATCTATAGCTTCTTTATAAAAATATTCTCCATTACTGTTTTTTAATAGAAGATTTTTACCAAAGAAGTTGCAGGCTATTTTATTTATTCTTTTACTTTCTAAAAATATTTGGTCTTTATGTTTGTTTTTTTGTGAAAAGAAATTACTAGTATCTATAGAAAACCTATTTCCAAGATATTTTACAGCCTCTTTAAAATCCATAGCCTCTTTTTCTTTTAGATATGTAAATACATTTCCTTTAGCACCGCATGTAAAGCATTTGTATATACCTTTAGAATCATCAACAGACATAGAAGGATTTGCCTCTTGACCATCTTTATGAAAAGGGCATTGAACGGTATACTGATTACCGCCTCTTGATATAACTTTATATCTGTCTCTTAATATATCTATAAGAGAGACACGGGATAAAAGCTGATTTAGTTTTTCTGTAAATAAAGTATCCACAATGTTTAAAATATAGTATAGTTTAATTTATTTGTGTATAAATATTATTAATATTTTAAAAAAAGTCAAGTATAATATTATGTTCTTTATTTATACTTTATTATAAAATATACAATAATCAATTAATTATATTTAATCAATTCATATGATTTTGTAAATTTATTTAATTAGGTTTTTAATTTAAAAGTATAAAATGTATCATTAGCTTTCTAATTCTTTTATTAGCTTAGAAGCTTCTTCAAATCTGTTTCTAATCTCTTTCCAATTTTTATCTTTTAATAAGTTTGTAGGGCATAACCAAGAGCCTCCGCATGCAAATACGTTTTTGTCTTGAAGATACTCTTTTACATTTTCAATATTTATTCCTCCTAAAGGCATAAATTTGACTCCAGTATGCTGGTAAACAGGGGCTATATTTTTAATCCAATTAATACCTCCGTAAAGACCAACATGAAAAAATTTTATATACTTATATCCGTAAGCCAAACATTGCTCAATTTCAGCAGGAGTTGCAGCACCTGGTATATAGTAATAATTTTTCTTTTTGGCATATTCAAGCATTGCAGGCTGAAACCCCGGGCTAATTATTATTTTTGTGCCTAAATCAAGTATTTTGTCAACTTGCTCAGTATTTAAAACCGTAGCAGCAGCTCTTGGAAGGTTAGGGTAGTATTTGGCTAATATTTCTAAAGCCTTGTATCCGTATTCTGTTCTAAGTGTTAATTCTATAGAAGGCAAAAACTCTAAGCAAAGCTCAGCTATATTTCTTATCTCCTCTTCATTTTCTACAACTACTACAGGTACAATTTTATTTTGTATGTATTTCTCTAACATAAAATTCCGTAAAAATTATTTTTTATTATAGTTTATAAAAAATACTAATTAAAGTTTATATTATTAATTTTATATTTATTATTACAATAGTTTAATCTATCATACTTAACCGTTAAAGTAAATATTGGCATTATTGAAACATATATTTTCTATTATATTTCCCAAATATTTAATATCATTAGGAATCTCGCCTTTTTCAGCCCATTCTCCTATAATGTTGCATAATATTCTTCTGAAATATTCATGTCTTGAGTATGATAAAAAACTTCTTGAGTCTGTAAGCATTCCAATAAATAAACCTAATGAAGCAGTATTAGCAAGAACTTTAATTTGCTCTTCTATTCCATCTTTATTATCTAAAAACCACCAAGCACAGCCGAGCTGCATTTTTCCCTTTATGATTCCGTCCTGAAAACACCCCATAAGAGTTGAAAGAGGGTAGTAGTCTTTATTGTTAAGACTATAAAAAATTATTTTTGGAAGTCCTCCTTCATTATTGGCTGTTGTTAATAATAAGGATAATTTTTCTATAATATTAGAATCCCCCACAGAATCATAGCCTGTATCAGCACCTAATTTTTTGAACATCGCTTCATTATTGTTTCTCATAGCAGATATATGTATTTGCATAACTAAATTTGATTCTCTGTATTTTTTTATTAACTTTATAAGAATATATGTTTTATATTTTTCTATCTCTTCATTAGATAACAATTCTTTATTCATTGCTTTTTTAAAAATATTATTTATCCTTTTTTCATTATCCAAATTAAACGGAACTATCGATAATGAACAGTCGCTTGATACACAACCTAAACTCTTAAAATAATCTATTCTTTTATATAATGCTTCAACTAATGATTTTATATCTTTTATATTTACTTTGCATACATTTTCTAACTTTTTTATATAATCATTAAAATCATTCATTTCTATATTTATAGCTTTATCCGGTCTAAAAGATGGAATAACTTTTGTGTCAATTTTTCCTATTTGAGCTTTACCTTCGTTTATCAATTTATGATATTCCAAATTATCTGTTGGGTCATCAGTTGTACCTATTGTATGAACATTAAATTTTTTAAGAATATCTTTAACTGTTATATTTTGTAATATTTCATTTGATTTCTGCCATATTATATCAGCATTATCTTCATTAATAATTTCATAAATATCAAAATACCTCTGAAGTTCTAAATGACTCCAATGATATAAAGGATTTCCTATTAAATTAGGCAGAGTTTTTACCCAAGCAATAAACTTTTCATAATCAGAAGATTTTCCTGTTATAAACTTTTCGTCTATGCCATTAGCCCGCATCATTCTCCACTTATAATGGTCTCCATAAAGCCAAATCTCTGTTATATTTTTAAATTTTTTATTTTCAGCAATTTCTTTTGGGTTTAAATGACAATGATAATCAAATATAGCACATTTATTAGCATAATTATAAAAAAGTGTTTTTGCTGTTTCATTATATAATAAAAAATCTTTATCCATAAAAGTTTTCATGATTTATCCTCTTTTTTAATTTATACTAAAGATTTTATGTTTTGTCAAAAAAAATTGAAACTTTTTATTATTTTTATATTTATTTCTTTAAGCATTATTTTATTACAGTGTGTTTGTTTTTATTAAATTTTAAAACATATAATAGCTAAAAAGTTATAAAGCGAATTTTCTATATACCGAAAATATAATATCATAAATAAATGGAGTAATAAATATGTTACGTTCTCTATGGACTGCTGCAAGCGGTATGAATGGTATGCAATTTAAAACTGATACAATAGCAAATAACCTTGCTAATGTTAATACAATAGGATATAAAAAAGTAAGAGCAGATTTTGAAGATTTAATATATCAAAATTTAAAAATACAGGGTACTCCTGCAACAGAAGACACTGTAACCCCTGTTGGACTTCAAACTGGTTTGGGTGTAAAAAGTGCTGCCACACAAAAGATGTTTGACCAAGGTTCATTGCAGGCTACTGGAAACAAATTAGATTTAGCATTAGAGGGAGAGGGATTCTTTCAAGTGTTGATGCCTGATGGAAGCGTATCATACACAAGAGATGGTTCTTTTAAAGTAGATGCTAACGGTCAGCTTGTAACTTCTAATGGATACAAATTAGTTCCTGAAATTATTTTTCCAGAAAACTTTCTTGTAGAAAAAATTAGCATATCAAGAGAGGGTGTTGTTTCTGTTACAATAGGCGATGAAAATGAAGCAGTTGAGCTTGGAAATATTACATTACATAGATTTATAAACCAAGCTGGACTACTCTCTATAGGTGATAACTTATATAAAGAAACTATAGCAAGCGGACCTGCTTTTGAAGGCGAGGCTGGTTCTAAAGGTTTCCCTAGAATACATCAGGGTTTCGTTGAAATGTCTAATGTTAAAGTAGTAGATGAAATGGTAGATATGATAGTTGCACAGAGAGCTTATGAAATGAACTCTAAAGCTGTGCAAACTAGCGATAACTTGTTAGCTACTGTTGTAAATTTAAAAAGATAATTTAATTATTTAGTTAAATAATATTAAAAAATAAAGAGAGTTTTTAATTTTTTAAAAGCTCTCTTTTCTATATATATCACCATAAGTATCTTTTTTAGCGGCATAAAGTGATGTAAGCATATCATATTCTTCTTTAATGTCTTCAGAATAAGAAAGCTTTGTTTCATCATAATTACTTCCCGCATTATAATACCTAAGACTCTGTATTATATCGCCATTAAATCTATTTAAAAGTTTAGCTATAAATCTAGTACCGAGTATAATATTTTCTCTGTAATTATACCTATTAAGAGTAGGATCAACATCTTTATTTGCTATAGGAGTAATTTGACAATAGCCATAAGCATTTTTCTTAGATAATGCTGTTGGTATAAAATCACTTTCTATTTTTATTAATGCTATCATAAGTAATGGGTCTATATCATAGCTTTGAGAGATATCAAAAACATCTTTAATAAACCAAAAATCTTGATTATAATGATTAGAAATGTCTTGTATTAAATTAACCCAACTATTTGTTACAAAAGAATAATTGTTAATATTGAAACTATGCGTCTCTAAATTGCCGGCACACAGTATTAAACTAAAAATTATAATAACTCTTTTCATAATTTTACCCCCAATAAAATTAAAGTTTTTTCGCTCCTTTAACTATTAAAAAATAGTAGCCATAAATTAAAAGTCATAAAATTATATATTATTTTTCATATAAATCAATACCTTATTAGATATTTAATACATATAAAAAATATATTTTTAGTTGACATAATATACATATATATTATACAATATAGTATATTATTTTATATATTTTGAGGTTTTATGTATGCAAAACTCTATGGATAATATTTTAAATCATATATCCTACAATATAAAAAATGAAGATTATGAAGGCACTTTAGAAGCATTAGATAATATTTTAAAAAAAGTGCCAAAAAATTATAGAGCCAACTTATACAAAGGACAATTATGTGTTGAAATAAAAAAATTTGATGATGCTATTAAATTTTTTGAAGAAGCTAAAAGAGTAGATGTAAATACATTTAAATCTTACAATTTACTTGGCATAAGCTATCATGCAATAGGAAACTATGATAAGGCTATAGAATGTTTTTATGAAACATTAAAAATACTTCCAAAATCTTACACTGCATACAATTTACTCGGCATAAGTTATTACAAAAAAAATGAACATGATAAAGCTATAGAATGTTTTAATAAAGCAATAGAGATTAATCCTAAATATGATAAAGCCTATAACAATTTGGCATTATATCATTATAGAAGTAAAAATTATGAAGCAGCTATAAACTTTTTTGAGAACTCAAAAAGTATGGATGAGATGACTTTTAAAGCCTATGATATGCTTGGAATGTGTTATTATAATATTGGAAATTATGATAAAGCGATAGAATGTTTAAATAGATATTTACAAAATAACAGCCGCTCCTACAAAATATCAAATACATTGGGAGCAATATATTCATACTTAAAAGATTATGATAAAGCAATAGAGTATTTTAATAAAGCAATAGAAATTAATCCTAAATATGCTAATGCCTACAACAATCTTGCATTAATATTTTTTAACAAAAAAAACTTTGATAAAGCAGCATTATATTTTGATAAAGCAAGAAAGTTTGATTTGGATTCTTTTACAGATTATTACAAATTGGCAATTAGTTATTATTCAAAAAAATACTATTATGAAGCAATAGAATATTTTAGCAAGGTAATAGAAAGAAATCCTAATTCATATAAGGCATATAATTTTATCGGGCTTTGCTACTCATCAAATGAAGAATATGATAAATCTATAGAATATTTTAATAAGGCTATAGAAATAAATGATATGTATTATAAGGCTTATAATAATTTAGCTAATGCATATTTAAATTTAAAAGATTATGATGAAGCTATAAAATATTTTAAATCATCTATAGAAATTAATGATAATGATGAGGCTTATTATGGAATAGCTATTTCTTATTATAATAAAGGTGAAAAAGAGACTGCGGCATATTATCTAAATAAAAATATTGATAATATAAACGATAATTATATAGATATGCTTTTTAATATTTATATAGATTTGGAAGATTATGATAAAGCGTTTGTATGCGTTAGAAAAAATAATAAATATTATGATAAGCTTATAAATATTTTGTATGATAAAAAAGAATATTCAAAAATAGTAACTTTATTTGAAGAAAATAATAATACAGTTAATAATAACGAGATTATAGCCAATTCATATTTCTACACAAAAAATTATGATAAAGCTATAGAGTATTATAAAAAACTTTTAGAAACAAATAAAGATAATTTTATTTATTATAATAATCTTGCTATTTTGTTTTTCTTAAAAAATGATTATTCTTCTATTGTTGAAACTTATTTAAAATATTTAGAGAATAATAGTTTGGCAAGTTACAATATATTTTTACTTTCATACAGCTTACTTGCAAATAAAAAAATTAGCTATAATGATTTTTTAAAACTATCAGATAAATGTTTAGAAAAAAGCATTACATATACAAATTATTCAAAAACAATATATCAAACTCTTAAATATGACACCAACACTTTAAAAACCATATTTGAAAATAGGATACAATTTTGTGATTCTAATACTATATTAAAAGACAAGTTTACAGAAAATCATTTAAGAGCATTAAAACCTATATTAGAAAAGACAAATATAATTTCATTTTATAAAAGCATAGATGATATTCATAATTGGAATAGCGACGATATATGTGTGGAGTATGAACTATTAGATTCCAATATATGCATTGCTTATAGAAATGATAACACTAATGTATATGGCAAAAAGGCTAAATTTTTATCATCTAATGAAAATATAGAATATGGTAATTTGCTTTCTATTTTTTATAAAGATAGAGATAAAATTGTGTCATATAAAAAAGAATTACAGTTAAAAGTAAAAGCGGTATATTTATCATACAGCTTTGATGATTCTGATATAAACCTTATGAGATGCATATTAAAAAATGAAAACATAAAACTATATAAAATGAATAATGATAATTCATATAATGAGATTTAAAATATTTATTGCAGTATAAAGTTTCTTGTTTCTATATAAGGCGTTTCATCAGCTATATAGGACTCTATCACAACAATATAATTACCCTTTGGAAGAGATGCTAATTCTTCTTTTGTTATAGTGAGCTTAAACACATCATTTTCTAAAACAGCATTATACTCTCTTTCGCTTCCATTTTGTAATTGAAGAAGTACTTTTACTTTTGTATTAGGGTCTGGCATCTCTAAAGCATTATTAGGATAATTGTATGATGAAACATAAATATCTATATTCATGTTGTTGTTTCTGTTTACTATAGCAGGCATTTCAATATCTTCTATTCTGCTCATTTTTGTTGATAATTTTTCTATCCAATATTCAGCAGTGTAAGCATAATCTTTAAAAGCAGTTAATTCTATATAATTAGCCTTTGAATCTATTCTTGAAATAAAGAAAGGTCCATTTGATATATAAGCATGCCCGTATTTATCTATAAAGTCAATAGCAGCCTGATATCTTTTAACAGCCTCTTCTTTTGTAATAAAATCTTCTATTCCAGCAGGTATATATTCACTGTCTCTCATTTCAATTAATTTTTCTTTTATGTCAGCTACACAAGTAGGATTTTTTACATCTATAGCAGTCAATGATTGGTCTTGAGAAATACTATAAACATTACCAGATTTAGAGCCCTCAAGAACCATTTTAATTATAGCCTCATTTATCTCGAAAGGAATAACAGTGTTTCTATTTGGGTTTCCTATTTTAGGACTAACTGCCGCAATAGCAATTTGCCTATTCATATCCATTGGCCAATAATAGTTTCCATAGAGAGTAAAACTTCCATCTTCATTTATTACACTTCCAACAGCATTATCCATAGCAGACATATATCTTCCAGCCATAGCAGAATCATAATACTTATCATTTTCATTTGTCTTTGTTATTATGTTTGCAATAAACACACTTCCATACATCAAATCAACTAAAGATGAATCTATGCCATGATGCCATTTAAAACTTTTAGGCTTAAAATCACATTTTACATAAGCAGTAAGATTATTAGCATTTTTATAAATTATCTCACCATTTTCAACTTTTGTAGTTAAACCCTCTTCCCATTTTTGAGTATAAGGATTGTACATCTTAGCATTATTAGGAACTTTTACAGTGCCCACCGGTATGCCGTTATCACCAGCCCTAACACCTATCTCCAAACTATTAGTATCAGCCTCCCCAAGTATAAACTCTGTCTTTGCTGTGGAAGGCGATTCAAATGTAGCACCAGCATCAGAGCAAGGACCTATCATTATAGCAGAATAGGCATCAGAAAATCCTCCTACTCCCACAGGGTCCCATGGGCTTATAAATAATGAACCTTGTGCAGAATGCTGAAGAACTCTTAATACTTTTTCACCATTACGATTTGGCTTTATATCGGCACTTCTTATAGACCAATCATTAACACCGTCGCCTACTCCATAAAGCATTCTTCTTTTAAATCTTTCTTTGTTTGCTACAAAAAACTGTGTTTGAGAGTTTAAATATATTCGCACAGCATCTTCAAGCCCAATCTCCTGCAAACGCATATTGCCGCTCCAATACTCATCAGCAGTTAAAAACCAGCCGTTTGAATTTTTATCGCTTATTCTTGAAGCTTCTTTATTGTCATAATTCCAGAACTCAGCAATATTGCCTCCGGGCATGTAGTTGCCCTCTCTTACATACATTTGTCTAAGTGTAACGTCCCACCAAGCTCTTGTTGCTCCTGCCCCCCAAGCTTCTGTTATAATATTCCATTCATAATCTTTTGGGTCAGAGCCGTATACAACTTGGGTGGATTTGTTTCTGTCGTATAATAGTTTTTCTACTTTTATGCCTGTCTTTTCTATTAAATCTGATATTGCATTGCCTGCAGGAAGTCTTCCTGTGGGGTCATCTACTCTTATAACAAATTTAATAGTTACTATTTCGCCATTATATTTCCACCAGCCATTTTCTTTTCTTAGCTTTCCTTTGTTTTCTGGAAGATTAGCTGCTTTTTCCATAGCTTTATTTATATCATTAATTGCTTTCTCTTCATTGCCGTTTGCTGTCATACCCATTTTTGAAGGAATGAGATTATATCTATAAGTGCCGGGCTGACCGGGTGTTGCCTGAGTAAATGAAGGCTCCCCTGCACCTCTTAAAATTTCATCAACAAGCTTTTTTCTGTCTATTAAAAAATTCATTGCAAACCTTATTTCTTTTATAGCTAAAGGATTAAAATGAGTTTTTCCGTCTCTTGTAGTAACTGTATAAGGAGCTTTATTTGGCACGGGGTTAAACAATAAAGACCAAGAACCAGATGGTACAGCATAAGTATCGAGTTTTTCTAAATCACTTTCGCTTAATGATAAATATGTGCTTCCATCTATTCCGCTAGCCATTAAATCAGCACGTCCGTCGGCCACATCTTTAATTGCTATTGTCATATCGGTTCTCACTTCATATATTATCTTATCTATTAATGCTCCGCCTCTATCTATTTCTCTTATTTCTTCTTGGCTATTATTAGAACATGAAAATAATATTAATAAACTAAATATTGATAGAAAAAATTTATTCAAAAATTTCATTAAAAGCCTCGTATATGCAATAAAATACTACTTAACATAATAATCTTATAAATAATAAATGTCAATATAAGTATATATATGAAATGAGAAGTTAACTGTATGAAATTTTTATGGCTTTTTTGAAAAACATATTTTATATCAGTTATTATATTTAGTTATTTTTATAAATATGTGTATTAAAAAATTATAATATAAAAATTATAAAATGAAATTATTTTATAATATATAAAGTTTATAAATAAATTGCAGCACTTTTATAAAAATAAAATTAATGCATAAAAAATGTATATGTATTAATTATTTTTACTTGTTTTGTCTATAGCTTCCCATAAACCTTGCAAATAAACAGCACCTAATGCTCTGTCATAAAGTCCGTAACCGGGCATAGATACTTCGTTCCAAATAGCTCTTCCATGGTCGGGTCTAAATGGGCCTTCAAAACCTATATCATAAAAGGCCTTCATTATTGCAAACATATCCATTGAGCCGTCGCTTGACAAGTGTGCTGCTTCTTGGAATTTGCCCGGTGCTGTATGCTCTAAGTTTCTCACATGAGCAAAGAAAATTTTTCCTTTTAAACTTTTTATTATATCAGGTATATCATTTTTAGGGTTAGAGCCTAAAGAACCCGCACATAATGTTACTCCATTACAAGGGCTATTAACACTATTAACCATTCTTAAAATATTTTCTTTATTAACTATTATTCTTGGAAGTCCAAATACAGGCCATGCAGGGTCATCAGGGTGTATAGCCATTTTTATATTATATTTCTCACATGTAGGCATAACAGCACTTAAGAAATATTTTAAGTTTTCAAAGAGCTTTTCATCATCAACATCTTTATACATTTCAAAAAGTTCTTTTAATCTGCTTAACCTTTCAGGCTCCCAGCCGGGAAGAACAAAACCATTAGAATTAGAATCAATTTGCTCAAACATTTTCTCTGGGTCTATTTTATCTATTATTTCTTGGTCATAAGATAATACTGTAGAACCGTCAGGTCTTACTTTTGCTAAATCGCTTCTTGTCCAGTCAAATACAGGCATAAAATTGTAGCATACTAAATTAATTTCATTTTTACCTAAAACCTCTAATGTTTTTATATAATTTTCTATATATTTGTCTCTGCTTGGAAGCCCTATTTTTATGTCATCATGTATGTTTACACTTTCTATACCGTATATTTTAAGCCCTGTATCTTCTACTTCTTTTTTTAGTTTTTTTACATCCTCTTCTTTCCAAGCTTCTCCTACTTTGCTGTTATATAATGTTGTTATCACTCCTTTTACTCCCGGTATTTGTCTAATCTGTTTTAGAGTTACAGAGTCAAAATTTTTTCCAAACCATCTTAAAGTCATTATCATAATAGAATTTTCTCCTTAAATTATTTTATATATTTTTCTAAGCATTCTTTTACAGCATTTTCTTTGCTTATCATTTCACTAAAATAATTTTCTATTTTGCTTCCTAAGTTTATTTTTTCATCATATAAATCAACAGCAAATATAGTTTTGTTTGATAATATGGGTTTTAGATTATTTCCTAAGTTTTCAGGTTCTTTGAATTTTATATTTTTTATATGTTTTTGTAATTCTTCAAGCATAGGGTCTGGGCTTATTTCCATAGGATTTCCATTATCATCAATACCCATTAAATATCTAATCCAAGCAGCTATTGTTAAAGGTATGCCTATTAGAGAAGAAGCATCAAGTCCATTTTTTGCATAAGATTTTAGGGTTTCTCCGTATCTTATAGGTATTTTTTGAGAAGTGTCTGTTGCTATTCTTTTTGGTGAATCTGGTATATAAGGATTTACTAAACGCTCTTCAATTACTTCTTTTATAAAATCTTTAGGGTTCAAAATTTTAGGATTAACTGCAACTTTCATTCCTTCATCATAACCTATTATTTCTACTAATTTTTTTAATGTATGATTTCTCATCTCTTCATAAATAAAATTATAATTTAATAAACAGCCAAATATTGCTAAAGCTGTGTGCAGAGGATTTAAGCATGTAGTAACTTTCATTTTCTCTGAATTCTCAACAGTTGTTCTATCTGCTATATATATTCCAGCTTTTTCAAAATATGGTCTTCCATTAGGAAATAAATCTTCTATAACTAAATATTCAGCTGCTTCAGCATTAACGAAAGCAGCCATATTATTATTTCCTATTTTGAAAACCGACATTCCTTCAAGCCCTATACACTCTAATTTTTTTGATATAATCTCAGAAGGTCTTGGAGTGATTTTATCAATCATACTTAAAGGAAAAGAAACTTTTTTACTGTCTTCAAGATACTCTATAAATCCATCATCGGAAAAACCTTTTTTTACCCATTCTTTAGCTATCTCAATAATAGATGATTTTAATTTATCTCCATTATTTGAACAGTTATCTATACTAAGCATAGCTATAGGAAAGGCACCATTTTTGTATCTTTCTAAAAGCATAGCAGCAGCAATGCTCATAATATTTTTTGCTTTTTTAGGCTCATTATTAATATCTTCTTTTACTATATTGTTGTAATTTCCATTTAAATCTTTTATTGAATAACCTTTCTCTGTAATAGTAAAACTCACAACTTGAAGAGAACTTGATATAAATATTTTTTTTAATGCTTCATAGTTATTTATAAAATCAGCATGAATTATTTTTGCTATGCTTCCTATAACTTTTTTCTCTATATCTCCATTGCTTTTTATAGAAGCTAAAAGAGTGAGATTATCGAAAGGCTTATAAACTTTATTAATCATATCATAATCATTGTCTCTTCCAGCGGCATGAGTATCTACTGCTATTATACCAGTATCAATGATATTATCATTTAAAAGTCTATCTGCCGCAGCAGCAATAAACCCTCTGAATATATTTCCTGCTCCAAAATGAATCCAAGTAGGATTTTTATTAGTATTTTCTATAATTTTTTCTATATTATATTTAGGAATTTTGATATTAGCTTTTTTAAAAAAATCTTTATTATTATTTAATGTATCTATATTTAATTTCATTTAAGGAATTCCTATTTCTATAATAATGTTTATTAATTTTATAAAAAGAATATAAACTGTCAATATATTATTAACTTTATTTAATATAATAAATTATCAGCAATTTTTGAAATTATTTTTTATAGAATTTTTATATGTGCAATGTTTTTAACAAAATAATTATAAAAAAATTATTAATAAAAGATGAAATAAAGCTATTATTATAATTTTTTATTTAAAATTTCTATCTATTTCCAAATTTCTTAAAGTTTCCATCATCTGTATTTGCATCTGTATTCTAAAATTGTCATTAACAGCACTATTTACAGCATTATTATTTGGTGATTTTTGATATATTTCTGATAGTATTTTAGAATTATTTACTCTCATTTTGTCTTCAAGCATTCTAATTCTTGGAGAATATCTGCCGTCTATTGCTTTTAATTTCTCTCTTTCTTGATAAGTCATATATCCGTTTCCAAATTTATAGAATCTGCCATTTCTGTAATATGTTTTTGTGTATCCGTAATTTTTATATCTTTGATTATATAAGTCATAACGAGGCTGGTATAATGGTATTCTTTGATTTGGTATTAATGGCTTTACATTGCCTACTCTTGGCGTTGGAGAATAATGATATTGTGAAAACAAATTAATTGATAGTATAAAAAATATACAAAATAATTTCTTCATTGTTTTACCTCCGTATATATTAATTATACAAATAGTAAAAATAAATTCAATAACTCCGCATAATGAAAAACATTACATGGAGTTTCTGAGTAAATTATGAGTAATTATTCTTAAGTTGTGTATTATATTAGACGATTGATATTCAAAAAAGTTCCCAAAAAAATTATTTTTTTTATATTTTTTATGTTTTTTACTACTTTGACAAATGAGGCATTTTATTATATCCTTTATAAAATTATAAATAATATAATTACATAAAGGAATTAATATAATGAAATTCAAAATAGAAGAAAAAGTATTTAACACTTTAGACAATTTATGCATAGCATTTGTTGTAGCTAAAAATATAGACAACAGAGAAAATGATAAGTATGTTATGGATTTGCTTGATAATAACCTCTCAAAAGCCCAAAAAGAATTAGAAAATATAAAGATAAAAGAATATAGTGAAATATTATGTTATAGAAATGCTTTTGAAAAATTATCTATTAACCCTAATAAGTTTTTATCTTCTATAGAGGCTATACTTACAAGAGTGTCAAAAGGTAAAGGATTCCCTCATATAAACAAAATAGTAGATTTAGTTAATGCTTTATCTATAAAATATAAACTTCCTATGGGGTCGCATGATATTGATTCTATGAATGATGATTTTTGTGTAAGATATTCTGTTAAGGGGGATAAGTTTTTGCCTTTTGGGGAGACTGAAATAGAATTATTAGAAGACAATGAGCTTGTATATACTTGCGGTAATGATATAAGAACAAGAAGATGGATATGGAGGTAAAGCGAGTATGGAAAGATTGTAGAGACTACAACTAATATTATTTTTCCAATAGATGGCTTTGTTGGAGTTAACGATAAAAAAGTAATAGAGGCAAGAGATGAGCTTGAAACAATTTTAAAAGAGTTATTTAATTGCACTACTATAAAAGGTTTTTTAAGCAAAGAAAATAATGAGTCTGAAGAGTTTTAATTAAATGCTATTGATAAATAATAATTAAATACGCAATGTAACAACTATAATAAAAAACGTATGCATATTTATTGTATACATACGTTTTTTTATTAATAAATACTAAAATTAATACTCTAATTTTCTATAGTACCTTCTAATATTTAAATCATGATTTTTCTCTTTAGATAAATGATTTGCTATTCTATCAGAGCATAATATAGACATAAATGCAGGAGATAAAAGAGAATAAAATTTTTCATTTATTGTATTTGAAATATATTCTTTTAAATCTAATACAAATAATTTTTCTGTAATATTTTTCAAAAACCTTTCTGCTCTTTCATCCAAAACCCTAGTTTCATCCATATTTTTAACGAGTCCTACAAAAGTATCCTTTTCTACTATTTCCAATGTTCCATGGAAGAATTCTTCAGAAGTTATAGACTTAGTTCTTATCCATAACATCTCTTCCAAAATACACATAGCAAACAAATATACTTCGTCAGTTACATTTCCTGTACCTATCCATAATTGATAAGTTTCATTGCTATATTTTTTTGCCAATTCTTCAGCTATAGGGTCAAATTTCTTCTTAGCATTAATAAACTCTGTTGAAATTTTAGACATATCGCTTACAAACTCATCATAATATTTAAATTCTCCTGTATGATACGCCAATCTCAAATTAAATAATAATAACATTATATACATTAATTCAGAACCAACTTTTTGAGGATTCACTACATTACAATAAGATAATTTAGCGATAGGACTATTTGAATCGCCTGTAATAGCAAATATTCTTATATTTCTTGATTTTAAAATACTTGCTGCTGCTAATGTTTCCTTAGTATCGCCTGATTTTGAAATCATAATTACACATGATTTTTCAGTTAATCTTTTATTGTCTGAAACTCCGACAAAAGCGGCACTCTCTGCAAAAAAATCAATTTTAGCAGATACCTTTCTCATTATATTGGCAACTCCTTTCATTATAGATAATGATCCTCCCACTCCCAAGAAAAATACATTATCATATCCTTCAGAAGCAATTTTATCTGCCATAGACATAATTTCTTTACTTAAAGAAACCCCTTTGTCAATTGTCTCCTTATAAATAACCTCATCAAAATTTAACATATACTCTCTCCTTAAAAAATTAAAATATTATAAAGTTTTTCTTCCAAGTTTTTCATCCATATCAGGAAACATTTTAATATTTAAATCTATCCCCTTATATTCCGTTATTTTATAAGAAATATATTGTATAGGTATTAAATATAAAATAGCTGATAAATACTCATCTATTTTAGGCAAAACTAAATGATTATCTCCTTCTAAACATCCAAAATAATAACTTTTCTTAGCATATTTATCTAAATATTGCATAATAGAAATTAATCTATCATTTAGAAGTTTATTATTAGGAGCTAAATAAATTATAACAGAGCTGTCATTTTTTAGTTCATAACAAGGTCCATGCAAAAAATCTTCCATTTCAAAAAACGATACCGGTATTCTAACTGTTTCTGTAATTTTTGTTTGTGCTTCTGAGGCAACACCTAAACCGCTTCCATAAGAAACCAATATTATTCTATTAGCATTTATCAAATCATTTTTGTTTTTTTCAACCCAATCAATAGAAACTTCTATAACTTTATTAATATTTAATATAGCATCCTCTATTTTTTTTAATTCTTCATTATATTTATCTAAAGTTATGTATGAATTCATTACTGCTAATTCTAATGCTAATAACATTAAAGTTAATGAAGTTGTTAACATACCTTTAGTAACAAATCCTATTTTCTCTTCACCGCAATCTATTTTTATAAAATGTTTAGAAATTTTAGCTAATGGAGAATCTTGTGAATATGTAACAGCAAAGGATCTTTCATAATTATTAGCTTTTTTTATTGCTTCTATTGCCGAAGCACTTCTTCCAGTCTGCGATATTCCAAAATAATAAACATTATCCTCATAACATTTATTTGAATAAGAAATAAACTCTGAAGGATTTTTATATTCTATTTCTATATTAGATATTTTTTCAATATATAGTTTAGAACATAAAAAAGCATTTAAAGAAGAACCTGTAGTAAATACAATTATTTTTTTAGGTTTATCAATACTATATGAATCTAAAAAGTCTTTAAGAATATTTTTTCTATTATTAAAGACATTCATACAAATATCTTGTTCTTCTTTTATATAAGTGAACATATTTAAAACCATAAACACCTCTAAATCAAGCTAATATTCCAAAGAAGCATCCTATTATACCGACAGCAATAATACCAAAAAGCATCCAGTTCACAGAAATGTTTTTTCCAAGTAAATAGAATATAAGTAAAGTAATACCTAATGATAATGTTTTAGGCATAATACTATCTAAAATATTTTGTATAGTCATAGGAGCATCTGCTGTACCTATATTAAATGCTACATTAATATTAACAAAATCAGCTGTCATTCCGCCTATTACCATTAAACCAACTATTGAAACACCATAAGTTATAGAAGCCATAATGCCGCTTTGATCTGCTTTCTTTATAAGATTCATACCCATATTATATCCCATAAAAATACCAAGATATCTTATAACATAGTTAGGTATATTAAAAACTAATAGGAATAAAACAGGACCAACTATACTTCCTTTAAGACAAAAATCTATAGCAATACTTGTAGCAATGATTCTCAATGAAACTAATACTATAGCATCTCCTATTCCAGATAAAGGTCCCATTAGCGCTGTTTTTATAGATCTTATAGCTGTATAATCATCGCTGTTTTTATTTACTTTTTCCTCTTCTAAAGCAATTGTAACTCCCATTACAAATGTAGACATAGCCTGTGTAATATTAAAAAATTCTAGATGAGTTTGTAATGCTTTTGTTATTTTTTGTTTACTGTCCCCATAAAACTTTTTTAAAATAGGTATCAATGCAAAACAAAAGCCCATATGCATTTGTCTTTCATAATTCCAAGTCCATTCCATAAGCATTGATCTGAAAAAAACATTTATTAAATCTTTCTTTGTTATTTTTTTATTATTATTATTTTCCATAGCCAAAATCCTTTTATATTATTAATTAAAAATCATCTTCTTCTGAGGTTGAAGAAGCAGCAGCTTGAGCTTGATTTCTATTAGAAATTATTATTATAGCAATAATAAAACCTAATATAGAAATAGCTAAAGATGGAAGTTTTAAATAAGCTGCTAAGATAAAACCTAAAATATAAAATACTGCCATTTTTTTGTTTATCATCATTCTAATCAAAATAGCAAAACCTAAAGCCGGCATAATTCCTGTAGAAATAGTCATACCTTTTTTAACAAATTCTGGTATTGCATTAAGTAAAGCACTTATAGCACTGCTTCCAAAATAATATGAAAATCCTATAACCAAACCTATTGGTAAAGCTCTAGTAAAGAAACCGCAAATAAACTGAGTCCAACCAACTTTATCTGCTTCTCCTTCATTTGCAAATCTATCAGCTATTTTAATAACAAAAGGATAAACAAATACAAACACTGCATTTTGTATAATAACCATTAAAGTTGCTATTGGAAGTCCTAATGTAATAGCATTTTCTATTCCAGTACCCTGATCTATAGAAAATGCAGCTGCCAATACTGTTCCTGTTATAAATTCAGGAGGCATTGCTGCACCAATAGATACGTTTCCTAAAAAAGCTAACTCTAATGTTCCTCCGATAATAACTCCTGTAGGTATATCTCCCATTACTATACCTGTAAGAGCTCCTACAACTATAGGTCTCATAAACATACTAACGCCTGTGAAACACTTTTCAACAGCCATTATGAAAAAACCTAAAAAACCTAAAGATATTGCTGTAATTAACATATTTTATCTCCTTAAATTATCTTTTAATATAATTTTTTGTTCACTTGGCAATCCTCTTACTTCTAACTCTATTTCTGGAAATTCATTCATAAATTCTATTAATTTATTCTGCTCTTCTTCTGTTAAAGAAACTGTTTTTGATATTTTTTTAGCACCTTCTGTATGTTTTATGCCGCCTAAATTTATACTCTTTATAACTTTTGTTTCTCTAGCTAATTTTATAGCATCATAAATGTTTTCAAATATAATAAAAAGCTTATATTGATCTGTAACACCTGATAATATAGCTTTAATAGAATCATCAACTGTTTTAAATATTAATTTACAGTTGTTAGGCCTAGCTAATTTTAAAGTAGTTTTTCTTATCTCATCATTAACAAGTTCATCATTAGCTATTAATATGCAATCTGTATCAATAGACTGCAGCCAAGAAACTGCTACTTGACCATGTAATAATCTATGGTCTACTCGTACATGTTTTATCATTATTCTTCCTCCTAAAAATCATCATTATCTATATTTAAATCTAAATCATTGCAAAAAATGATAGATTCTCTAGCTAAATTAACAGCATCTCTAATTACATCATTAATATCATTTGAAGAATCCGAATTAGATAATACCTCTATAATTAAACAAATATTCATACCAGCTATTATTTTAACTCTGCTATCTTTTATAAACTTCATAGCCTCATTATTTACACTTCCCCCAAATAAGTCTGTAAAAATTATCAACTCATCATTATCATTAAATTTAGATAAAATATTTTGTATTTCACTTTCTATACTTAATTCATTATCATTAATATAAGCAGATTTAGCTGCTACATCATCTATATTACCTAAAAGCATATTTAAAGTTGATTTTATACCGGAACTCATATCTCCATGCGACATAATTAAAAATTTTCTCATACATATAACCTCATATAATATTATATAACATATTATAACGTATTAAGTATATCAAATAAAAATTTATTTGTCAAGAAATAATGTTATTTTTATAAACTAAATTTCATATTTATGAAAATTTATAATATTTAGATAATAAAATCAGATTATATTAAAAAGAAATGATAATATGCAAAAACAAATATTTTATTCTAAAACGAATTTAAATTTGCTGGCAATAAAATATTCCTCACTAAAATGAATAGGTATAAGATTTTTATCAGATATTAATGTTTTATAAATAAGTAATGGCTCTCCATATCTAATAGATAATAAATTACCAATATCTTTTGCTATATCAGCTTCAAAACTCCAGCGTAAAATACAAGAAGGCTCAACATTATTTTGTCTTAAAATTTTATATATAGAATCTAATTCATCTAATTTACAATTCATAATAAATCTATTCTTCTCATAACTTAAATTATTCCTTTCAAATAACATTGGAATGCCGTCTATGTATCTTATTCTCTCTATAACAATAACTTTATCTTTATCTGATAATGATAAATTAGAAGATATTTCTTCATTAGGTATTTCAACTTTTAAACTCAAATTCTTTGAACTGACAGTATAACCTTTCGATGTGAATAATTCTGTAAAAGAAATAGGGTTATTTTTCTGATTATTAAATACAATTTTTTTTTCAATCTTTGGTCTTATAATAAAAGTTCCCTTGCCTTGTTTCTTTATTAATAATTTTTCCTGTATTAACTCATTAACCGCTTTTCTAATTGTAATTCTGCTTACATTAAATTGTTCTATAAGTTCCAATTCTGTGGGTATTTTATCTCCATGTTCTAAATTATTAATATATTGCTCTTGTATAAAATGTTTTATTTGTATATATAAAGGTGTCATTTTATCATCAAATTCTTTTTTCATAAATAATCCCCCTCTATTATTTTTACTAATTATACAACAAAAATAAATATTTATAAATATCTATGTTGACAAAATATTATGATGATATATAATATAACGTATTATAACATTATATAAAAGGACTATTAATTATGGAATTAAAAGAAATTATATCAAAAATTAAAGAAAAACAGCCTAAAATTAAATCTGTTTTTTTTGTTGGATGCGGTGCTTCTAAGGCAGAATTATATCCTGCTAAATATTTTTTAGAAACAAATGCTAAAAATTTAAGAGCTTCACTGCATACTGCTAATGAATTTAATTATGCAACTCCTGTTTCTGTTGATAATTCAGCAATAGTTATAACTTGCTCTTTAGGAGGAAATACTCCTGAAACCGTACAAGCTACAGCTTTAGCTAAATCTTTAGGAGCACATGTAATAGCTGTTACACATGTTGATGGATCTCCTATAACTGAAAAACCTGATTTTGTTGTATTGCATAGATTCCAAGAAAGTTATTCTGCAAAACAAGAAAAAATGACAAAAGTATTAACTCTTGCTGTTGAAATATTAAATCAATTTGAAGGATACCAGCATTATGATAAAATGATAGATGGACTATCTAAAATATATGATTTAGTAGATAAATCTGTAACAACTGTTTTACCTAGAGCTATAAAATTTGCTGAACAGTATAAAGATGCTCCTGTAATATATTTAATGAGCAGCGGAGCAACATTAGAAGTTTCTTATGCATTTTCAATATGTTTAATGATGGAAATGCAATGGATTAATTCAGGAAACTTTCATGACGGTGAGTTTTTCCATGGACCATTTGAAATAGTTGATAAAGATGTTCCATTTGTATTATTAATGAATGACGGAAGAACTAGGCCTATGGACTCTAGAGCTTTAGATTTTTTAAATAGATTTGGAGCATTAACTACTGTTATAGACGCTAAAGATTTCGGTCTCGGCTCTCATATTAGTAAAGAAGTTGTAGATTATTTCAATCCTATGTTAATAAATTCAATTCTTAGAGTATATGCAGAACAAATGGCAATTATTAGAAATCACCCTTTAGCAACTAGAAGATATATGTGGAAAATAGAATACTAATATAATTAAGCCATAAAAATTAACAAAAAAGAGGTTCAAATTATTTTTGTGCCTCTTTTTTTTATACTTATTTATTATTTGTATTATATCAGCCTATACTATATAATCATTAAGCAGAAATAAAAATAGGATATATTTAAATAATGAAAAAAAACTTAAAAAATGAAATACTAAAACTTGTAAAAAGCGAGGACATAGTAAAACCTACCAGATATTTAGGCGGCGAGATAAACGCTATAATAAAACCTAATATGCCTTTTAAATTTGTTATGTGCTTTGCGGATATGTATGAAGTAGCAATTAGCAATTTGGGGCTTTCTATACTTTATGAGGTTATTAACTCTATTGAATATGCTTCCTGCGAGAGGGTGTATGCTGTTGCTGAAGATTTTGAGAAACTTTTAAGAGAAAAAAATATACCGCTTTATACTTTAGAGACTTTCAGCAGAGTAAAAGATGCTGATGTTTTGGGATTTACTTTGCAGTATGAGCTTATATATACAAATATACTTCAAGTGTTGGAATTAAGTCAAATACCTATACATAGAGAGAGTAGGGGAGAAGATGTGCCTATAATAGCAGCAGGCGGACCAAGTGTGTTTAATCCTTTCCCTTTAGCTGATTTTATTGATGTGTTTTTGTTTGGCGAGTTTGATTTTGAGATGAAAAATTTTGTAGATATAATTTATAATCTCAAAAAAAACGGAGCTAAAAGAGATGATATATTAAAAGAGCTTTCAAAACTTGAATATGCTTATGTGCCTAAATACAAAAAAGAGAATGTAAAAAGAATATTTGTTGAAAACATTAATGAAATGCCTTATGTTAAGAAGCCTTTAGTTCCTCTTGTTGAAGGCATACAAAATAGAATATCCGTTGAAATAGCAAGAGGATGTACACATAGCTGCAGATTTTGTTTGGCGGGTATTACTTATCGCCCTGTAAGAAACCGCACTATAGAAAAAATTGTTGATATAGCAATGGAGTCATTAGAAGCAACAGGGGCAAATACTTTAAATTTATTTTCTCTTTCTGCTGATGATTATCCGCATATTGGAGAATTAATAGAATATTTACAGACTCTCGGAGAGCATAAAGGTTTTTCTCTTTCTCTGCCTTCATTAAGAATAGATTCATTCGATAAAGAAAGTGCTGAAAGAATTGCACAATTTAGAAAAACAGGCTTAACATTTGCATTAGAAGTAGGAAGCCATGAGCTTAGAGAAAAGATAAATAAATCAATGGACGAAGATGCAATTTATAATATACTTGCTGATGTTCAGAAAATGGGTTGGAAGATAGTAAAAATATATTTTATGATAGGATTCACCGATAACCCAGAAAAAGAAGCAGATGAAATAATAGAAGCATTAGAAAAAATGCTCGAAGTATCAAAAAAGAAAGTAAAAATAAATGCCGCTATCAATGTTTTTATACCAAAACCTCATACACCTTTAGAAAACAATAATCAGCTTACAGATGAAGAAGCTATTTACTATATAGGAAAGGTGAGAGACCATTTTAGAGGAAGTAAAGTAGCTATAAAATATCACCCTCCAAGAATGGCAGAAATTGAAGGAATAATATCCAGAGGCGATGAAAAAATTGGGGATATAATCTATAAAGCATATAAAAAAGGTGCAAGATTTGATGCTTGGGTTGAGCATTTTAAATATGATGTATGGAAAGAAGTGATAGAAGAAAATGGATATACTATAAAAGAATTATTAAGCAAAAAAATTAATATGCCTTGGAAATGCATTGACACTCTTGTAAGCCAGCAATTCTTTGAGAAAGAATATGAAAGATTTCAAAATGGAAAGTTTACCGACTACTGCTTTACAGGTAATTGTCAAAACTGCGGTATAGATTATAAAAAATATTGCTACAAATACAAAAAAGAAGTTTTAAATACAAACTTTACCCAAATGGTTGAAGAATTAAAAACTTTAAAGAAAAGAGATATATTTGCTGTAAACTACAAAGTATTTATGAAGTTTAAAAAAGAAGGCATATCATCTCTTTTGGGTATGCATGATTTATCGCGTGTAATGGTTTGTGCTTTTAAAATCGCAGGGGCAAACATATCTTTAAGCAGAGGTTTTCACCCTCTTGAAAAAATGGTTTTTACGCCTCCTACTCCTTTTGCCTGCGAAAGTGAGGCTGAATATATGGAAGTAAGTTTAACTGATAATATAGATATAGATTTATTAAAAAACAAAATTAATAACTTGCTATCTCATATAGGAATAGAAATATTAGAAGCTAACTTTATAGCCGCAAACATAAAAAAAATACAAACTCTTCCACAAAATATTTTATATAAAATAAATACTAATAATAATGATAAAGCATTTAATTTACTTTCAAATAAAGAAGATTTAAAAGAAACTGAAGAGCGTTTGGGCGATTATATATTAAACAAAAAAGATAATGATATATTTATAACTATACTACAGAATGATAATAAACCTATAAGAATTAGAGATATTAAGAGCTATCTTTTAAAGAATACTATTAATATAAAAAATATTAGAAAGCTGAAGTTAGTATAATCATTGTTTTTATTGGGGTATTAATTTTTTATTAATATTTCACTGTATAATAAAAAGTAATATGTGCTTTTGCAACTTTTGCCACGGGAAAAGTTGATATAAAATTACATACATAAACAGCTACATTTTGTCAAAAATAAATTTATATTCTTGTTTTTATATCTGGGGCTTTGCCCCCTGCGAAGCGTACCCATAGGGTAAAAACTTTTTGACGAAGTCCTTCAGGGCGACCGAAGGAAGTGCCTGCGACAGAAGGAAGTACCTTTAGGTATGGGTGTGAGTGCGGCAAAAAGTTGATAATTCTATTAAAGTGCATCAATTGATAAACTTAAAAATTTTTACTATAAAATAGCTTTAATTTAATAATCTATAAATACAGAAAAATCGTTTTGTAAATATTTATCTTCTATATGTATTTTATAATTTAAATTAAGCTTTTTTAATATATCTTGAGTAAGTAAAAGTATATCACCTTTTTTATAATAATAATATTTATCTCCATATTTTTCTTTACAAGATATATCAAGCAAATTAAAACAAACACCCTTTCTTGCAGCAAGTAAAAATGCTTCTATAGCTTCTTTTAAAAATGCTTCATTGTTTCCTAAGTTTAAATTAAAAATACCGGAAGTATATATATAATCAACATCATCTTTTATATCAGTCTTTTTAAAGAAATCCATAGTCATAAATTGAGGGCTAATATTTTTATAAGTTTTTGATTTAGCTCTCTCAACCATCTCAGGCATAATATCTATACCTATGTAGTATAAGTTAATGTTATTTTTATCTATATATTCTGCCAAACTTCCAACCCCGCATCCAACATCAAGCAAAACATTGCCGCTCATATTAAAATGCTCTATTAATGCCTTAAATCTTAAATTCTGTGCCTCTTCAGATTCCCAGTCTACTACTTTATAATCAGGTATATTTAAATCATTCACTCTGTTTATATAATGATCAACTATTATAGATTTTCTGCTTTCTTCCATAAGAATATAATCTCTCTTTAATTATTAATTTATCAATTTATATCATTATTTATTTACACTTAATTTATATATAGTTCTCTCTTTATAATCCCTGTCAGGCGAATATATTATACTAGGAAAATGTAAAAAATTCAAAGCACCAGCCAAATACTCACTCTCAAAACAAAAAGCCATATGTTTGTTTAATACAGTGTTTCTCACTTCTCTGTTATCAAGCATGTTTCCAGAATAAAAATGCATAGCAGGCTGTGTTGTATAAAACTCTAAACTTATGCCTGTTTTTTCACTATAAGCCTTAGCTTTTAATTTGTTTATATCATTATTAGCAAATATAAAACAATTATCATAGCCTCCGCATTTTTCTATGTCTAATCCTATTTTTTTGTTTTTTGTAAAGTCAAAAGGAGTGTTTTCTGTTTTTAAAATCTCCCCGGTAGATACACATTCATCTGTTACAGGAAGATAATATTTTGAATCTATAAATAATTCATGCTCATATATAGTGCTCTCTCCATTTAGATTCCAATAAGCATGATTAGTAAAGTTTAAAGGTGTTCTTTTATCTGTCTTTGCAAAATAATCTATTATTATCTCATTATCATCAGTAAGAGTGTAAGTGATATCAATATTTACGTTTCCGGGATATCCCTCTTCACCGTCTTTTGAAAAATAAGAAAATAATACAGTTTTATCATTAATGCATTTAGAATCAAATTTCTTAAAAGATATACCCTCAACACCTCCATGAAGATGATGTTTATTATTATCATTTTTAGCTAATTTATATGTTGTTCCGTCTAATGTAAACTCTCCATTTATAGTTCTATTAGCAACTCTGCCCACAGAAGAGCCTATATAATCATGGGCTTTAAGATAAAAATTAATATCATCGCTTCCAAAAGAAACCTGAATATCATTATTGTTTTTATCTTTTATAAACACTCCAACTATTGAAGCTCCAATATCTGTGAGTTTTAATACCATATCATTTTTATTTTTTAATTCATAAAGTAAATAGCCGTTATTAAAGTTTTTTATTTGCATGTTTAATATTCTCCGATTTTTTTATAAAGAAGATTATATAAAAATTTTAACTAGTTTTCAACTTAATTTCAGTCATATTTGCAATAAAAAATATTGTTTTTTTTATATATAAATATAAAATATAAAGCATAATTATTTTTAAGGATTATAGAAGTGAAAGATTTACTTATTGAAATATTAGTTGAAGAAATACCTGCAGATTTTGCCTATCCTGCAAGTATGAGTTTTAAGAAAATTATGGAAGATATGCTAAAGAATAACGGTATAAGTTTTAAATCCATAATAGCCTATACAACTCCAAGAAGATTATCTGTTCTTGTTGAAGAGGTGGAAGAAAAGTCAAAAGATGAAGTTGTAGAGTCAAGAGGTCCTTTATTAGAAAGTGCTATAAAAGACGGCAGCTTAACAAAAGCAGGAGAAGGATTTTTAAAATCTCATAATATTGAAAATATTAAAAATATAGATGAAAAAGAAGATTTTAATAAAGCATATATAAAAGAAGTTGGCGGAAAAAAATATTTATTTGTAAAGAAAGAAAAAAAAGGCGTAGACACTAAAAAATTATTTGAAGAAGTGTTGGAAGATATTGTAGCTAAAATAGATTTTAAAAAGAAGATGAGATGGTCAGATAAAGATTTTGCATTTGTACGCCCTATTAGAAATGTACTTGCTTTATTTGGAAATGAAGTGATAAAAACTACTGTTGCTGGAATAGAGACAAACAACAAAGTAACTGGGCATAGACTACTTTCTCCAGAGTTTAAAGAAATTAATAATCCTAAAGATTATGAAAAGACTTTAGCTGAAAAGCATGTAATTGTTTCAAGAGAGAAAAGATTAGAAAATATAGTTGGTCAATTAGAAAAAATAGAAAAAGAGCTTGGTTTTGAAGCTGTATCAAAGAAAAAAGTTTCTGAAATAGTTGTAGATTTAGTAGAAGAGCCTTATTTGCTTACTGCTGAGTTTGATTCTAAATTTTTGGAAGTGCCTAAAGAAGTTTTAACAAGCGAAATGATTGAGCATCAAAAATACTTCCCATTATGTAAAAAAGACGGTTCTTTAACTAATATATTTGTAATTACAGCTAATCAGCCTAAAACGCCTCAAATAATAGCAGGGAACATAAGAGTATTAACAGCAAGACTTTCTGATGGAAGATTCCTTTATCAAGAAGATATTAGAAAGGGTATGGACGAAATGAATGAAAGACTTGAAATGCTTATGTTTAGAAAAGAGCTTGGAAGCGTTGCCGATAAAGTAAAAAGACTTGAGAGAAACTCTGAGCTTTTAGTAAATCTTTTGGGTTATGAAAAGAATAAAGAAAATATACTTAAAGCTATAAAATATATGAAATCAGATTTGGTAAGTAATATGGTCTACAACTTCCCAGAGCTTCAAGGTATAATGGGCGGTTATTTTGCTAAGTCTATGAATCTTAATGATGATGTGGCTTTGGCTATAAATGAACAATATAAACCTTTATTTGCTGCTGATGAAATACCTTCAAATGATACTGGTAAGGCTATAGCTATACTTGACAAGATGGATAATATTGTAGCTGGTTTCTATGTTGCTGATATACCTACTGGCTCTCAAGACCCTAATGCTTTGAGAAGACAGGCACTTGGTATTGTAAACATTCTTATAAAATCTAAAAAGCATGTTAATCTTAAAAAATTAATAGAAGATTCTATTAACTCTATGCCTAAAGATGCTAAAGTAAATAAGAGTAATGATTTATTGAATGATATATTTGAGTTCTTTAAATCTCGCTTTGAAAATGATATTGACTTTGCAAAAGATTCTGTTGCAGGGGTTCTTTCTACTGGCATAGATGATATGTATGATGCTTACTTAAAGATAGAAGCTATTGATGCGTTTAGAAAGAAAAATGAAGAATTATTCTCTAATCTTTTATTAGTATTCAAAAGAGTTAAAAATATGATTAAATCTGCTAAAGAAGTTAATTTAGATGAATCATTATTAAAAGAGGAAGCAGAGAAATCTTTATACAACATTTATAAAGAGAAATTAAATGAAGTTAATAAGCTTATGGAAAAGAGAGAATATGAAAAAACATTTGCTTTATTAGCAAGTCTTTATGAGCCATTAGATAAGTTCTTTAAAGATATTATGGTAAATGTAGATGATGAGAAAATCAAAAACAACCGCATAGCTTTGCTTTCTTCAGTAGATAAGATTTTTAAGAATATGCTTGACTTCTCTAGTTTGGTAAAATAATAATAAATAAGATTATAAATTAAAGGGGCTTTATTAATAAAAATAAAGTCCCTTTTTTATATAAAAAATAATTGATTAGGATAAATTGGATTATATTTTATCAATTTTTATTTTTATAAACGCATTGTCAACTTTTCCCGTCGTACACGCTGTGGACTTCGTCAAAGTTTTTATCCTTTGGATACGCTTCGCAAAAGTACAAATATTTTAACTTTATATAATATTAATAAAATATAATTTTAAAAATTTTATGATAGCAAATATTTCTCTTCTAAGGCTTTTAAAGGCTTACTAAATTGCTTAGTTAATAATCCAACAAATACAGCTCCCGCAATAGTACCCTCTCTAACACCTTCTAAATGTCCTAAAAATGATAATACTGTTACAACTGCTATTATTACTAACAATGTGTAAAATGCCATTTTAGTGTTGCCAAATTTGAAAGGAAATATTTTACAAATAGCTAAAACAACTCCTTCACCGGGTGTAGTAACTAACTTTGCCATTACTTCTATGCTTACTCCTAAACCAAGCAATATTATTCCTAATATACATAAAGCCCATTGCTGAATATAATTTGTGTATGTTATATCTTTTATTAAGTATCCAGAAAAATCAATCATAAGCCCAAATAAAATAAGTGCTGGTATTTGAAAAAGCTGAAATAAATCATACTTTTTTCTGAGCAGCAATATTTGTATTAATATAAATACAAGATTGATGATAATAGTTGTTACTCCTACTGATAAACCTGATATTGAACTTGCCACATATGGCACGCTTGAAATAGGAGAAGTACCAAGTGCTGCTTTAATAGAAAAAGCTATACCCAAAGACATAGTAGCAAGACCTATTACTAATATTATACATCTTTCAATAAAACGATTTTTAAAAATTTCTCTGTTCATAAATTAAACTCCCTTAAGCGACTGACACATTTTCATTAACAGTTCTTTTAATTTTTCTTCATCTTCTTTTGATATCTCATTTGTAGCAATGCTTTCTATATCCTCAAAAACTTTCTCCATATAATTTGAAGCCTCTGCTCCTTTTTCTGTTAGAGAAACATAAAGAGAACGTCTATTGCCATCATGCTGCTTTCTTGAAATAAGCCCGGCATTTTCCATACCTAATAATATGCTTCCTACAGTTGTCTGCTCTATTTCTAAGTAGTTTGCTATAGTTTTTTGGTCTGCCTCTTTAAATTTAGACAAAAAATATAATATTTTAGGCTGACCAGATGTAAGCCCTATTTTGTTTGCTTCAAGCATTACTCTTTTTGCAAACATAGAATTAGCTTTCATTAGTAAATAGTGCAGATTCTCCAATGTGAGTATCCTTATAATAAGTATTGTTATAATGATATAGCTTATTATATATCTATTAAAAAAAATGTCAAATTAATTACTGTTAGTTTAAATGTGTTATATAATTTTCTAATATTTTCTTAGTACAAAGTTATATATTAGATTATAAATATATTCTTTTAATTTAAATAAGGTGTTTTTATATGAATGAGACAGGTATTTTGTAAAAATATTTTACTTATTTACAAAAATAAGTAAAAAAACTTGACAAATATTAAACAATATACTATACTATTATTATACTTATAATAAAACCGTTAAGGAGAGTAAAATGAAAAAACAAGTAAAACAAATTATTCTAATTGCTTCTATTATGATGCTATCTATAGCTACGGTATTTGCAGCAGATATGCCTATACAGGCTAATCAGCTTCCCAAAAAAGCACAAGATTTCATCAAAGCTAATTTTGCAAACGACCAGATAGTTTATGCTGAGCAAGACAGAAATAGTTTTAAAGCAGAATTAGCTAGCGGAGTTGAGATAGATTTCGATAAAAACGGAGATTGGACTGATGTATCTGCTAAAATGCCTTTGCCTACAAATTTTATACCAGCAAATATAATGAAAGCAGTAGGAGCTAAATATCCTCAAGTTCCTGTTTTAGAAATAAGCAAAGAGTATAATAGCTACAAGTTAAAATTGGGAAACAATAGAGAGGTTTATGTGGATAATAGCGGTAAAATTGTAGGAGATAAATTAGATTAATAAAAAATAGAAATCAAGTTTTAAAAAAGAGAGAGGTATTTTTGTGCTTCTCTCTTTTTTTGTTAGAATTCCAAAATATTTTATTTTTTTTGTATATAGTATATAATTAATGAAAAATACATAAAAGGATAATATTTATGAAACATTTAATCATTTTAGCACTCGCTATTTTCATTATTTCCTGCGGCGGCAATACTGAAACAAATAAAGAAACCGCAGCAGAACCAGCAACACTTACTATAGATTTTCAGGCTATATTCGGTGAAAAGGCCAATGATGATAATACTATAATGCAAAACTCATATTTAAAAGTTACAGGCAATTATGGAGATATTGATGCTAAAGTAGATGCTGTTACAGGTGCTTCTACACCTACAGGAGCTACAAAATCTTGGGATTCATACAGATATGAGAACAAACAATTTGCAAACAATAAAATTGAGAGAGGCTTAGGATTTTTTGTATTATACGGAGTTGCACCTGCAAAAACTTACAATTTTGACGGTATGACAGGAACTGGTATATCACAAAAAACTTTAGACGGCACTAATGGTCCTCAAGTTACAGGAACAGGGGTTACAAAAGATGAGACTGGAGTTATCACTATTAGATATGCACATGCAGGCGGTCCTACTGTTTATCCTTGGGCTTATGAATTAAAGTCAGATACTAATGGAATATTTAAAATTGGTTATGGTTCAGAAAATAATAAAATGAGCAAATTACAAATTTCTAATGATATTGATTTTGCAAACATAGAAATGGTTACAGATAAAGCTAAAGATGGAATAGGTTATTGGCAGGGAGATTTACAAGGTACTTTTGAAAATGATGTTCTCACATTAAAAGGTACTTTAAAAGAAGTTAAATAAATTAAATGCTTAATAGGGGATTTTATCCCCTTTTTTAATAAATTATAATTATATCTTTTATTTTTTAGATGTTTAGGAGCCATACATATTGCACGTTTTTTAGTTTAAAAAAAGCAGGTATTCCTTATAATTTAATTAACTA